>CAYWGE010000283.1:0-2629 GCA_964457215.1 uncultured Pseudomonadota bacterium | reverse complement strand
TTTAGACCTCAAAAAAAAAATATCAGTTTACTTTTATTCTCAACGATCAAGTCGAGCTTGCCGCAGCACTGCCCGTAGATGGAATCCATGTCGGAGAAAACGATATGCCGGTCATTGAAACGCGTAAACGAGTAGGAAACAAAAAAATAATTGGCTATTCTTCTCACAGTTTAGATGAAGCAATTCAAGCAGAAGCCGCGGGCGCAGACTACGTAGCATTCGGGGCAATTTTCCCGACTAAAACAAAAGGACCGGGACACCCCGTTCAAGGAATTGAAAAATTACAAACCTTAGTCAAAACTATAAAAGTACCTGTAGTGGCAATCGGCGGGATTACTCAAAATAATATTCGGGAAGTGCTTCAAACAGGTGCCGCGTGTGTAGCGATGATCACCGCCTTAACGCAAGCACCCAATGTTAAAATCGCTACTCAAGAATTTATAAAATGCCTCACCCTCCCCCTTCACCCCCTCCCCTCGAGGGAGGGGGGTGGGGGGCGGGGGATTTTTTCATAATGTCTTACTCATCCGTCATTCTAATTGGAGGAACCGATCCTTCGGGAGGAGCTGGCATCCCGGCGGATTTAAGCATACTCCAAGATTTGTCCGTCAAATCACATGCTGTAGTAAGTGCAGTGACTGCTCAAAATGAAAAAAGGTTTTTTTCTTACGAAAGTGTTTCGCGTAAAAATTTTACCGATCAACTGCGTGCGATAGAGACTAAAGCAAAAAAATCTATCCTCAAAATAGGGATGCTCGCCAAGGGCGAATTGGTCGAAATTTTAGCAAAATGGATTCAAAAAGCTCATCCGGCCTTAACGATTTTAGATCCTGTATTATATTCTTCTACTGGTTACAGACTCCTCGACAACACGAGCCTTCAAAAACTTACTGAAAAACTTTTATTCCAAGTAAATGTTCTAACCCCTAATCTTCCGGAGTTAGAAATCTTAACCCAACGCAAAATTTCAAACTCTGCTCAGGCCTTAAATGCAGGGCGGGCCTTGTTTAAAAAATGCCCTAAACTTTCTGCTCTCTTAATTAAGGGTGGGCATGCCTCGGGCCCTGCCACCGACTATCTTCTCAAAAAAAAAGCCGCAGACCTGTTTGAAATCCACGTTTTTAGCGCACCTCGTATCCTCAAAGGTTATTTTCATGGGACGGGATGCGCCCTTGCCTCAGCGATTGCCGGGAATTTGGTATTAGGATTAAAACTGCCGGAGGCGGTTCGAGAGGCGAAAAAAAGAGTACGACAAAAGATTAAAAGGATTTAATCTCGTACTCCTAATTTCTCGGACAAATATTGCTCGACTTCCCATTGGATTTCATCGCGATAACGACTTAAAATTCTCTGAGTGAGTGGAAAATTATTTTGCCAAGAGTGAATTCCTACTACCTCTCGAATGGGCATTACTTCTTTTAAACTACTCGTCAGGAATACTTCTTGAGCTCGTTTTAATAAATCTAAGGTGAGTTCTTTTTCTTCAAAAGGAATTTCTTCTTTTTTCAAAAGTTCGATCACTTTCATCCGCGTAATTCCCAAAAGGATTCCTTCACGAGCAGGAGGGGTGAAGACTTTTCCCTCTTCTACCCAAAATAGATTACCCCCCGAAAGCTCTGCAACCCGATCTTGGGAATTGAGAATTAAGGCTTCCAACACATTGTTCGCTTGGGCAAAACGCCGTGCAACCACATTTCGCAAATAATTACTCGATTTCACTTGGGCCAAGGCTCCGCATTCTGCGCGCACCGAATCCGCGACGACACAGCTCACGCCTTCTTGATAAAAATTTTCAGGATAAGGATGGAAAGGTTTACAAGAGATTAAAAGATTTACTCGAGTGGCAGGATTATCCCAATCACCGATTTCCTCGCCTTCAGGGCTTAAATGAATTCGGACAACCGCCTGAGTGAGTCGGTTGAGAGTTAAAGTTTCTTCGATTAAAAACTTGAGCCGTTGAGAAGAAACGGGGATTTTTAATTTAAGGAAATCTGCCCCTTGCCAAAGACGCTCCAGATGTTTTTCCAGAAAAGCAACCGAGCCTTGATAGACGCGCAAAGTTTCAAACAAACCTTCTCCACCCCATAAGGCGCGGTTCGTGACAGATACTTGCGCTTTTTTTTCATCAAGAAAGAATCCATTTAAATAAACTTGTAAGCCCATGCAAAACCACCCATGATAATTTTCAGGCCTTATTCAAAGACCTTCGCTTTCACCAAACATTCCTCATACTCTTGATTCAGATCACTTTCGATAACGATTCCACCGCCCACTCCAAAAATTCCCTTCTCGCCATAAAGCTCTAGAGTACGAATGGCAATATTAAACTGCATTAAAGAATCCCCTATAAATCCAATGGCACCTGTATAAACCCCTCGTGGACGAAGCTCCAGATTTTGAATAATCTCCATCGCCCTTTTTTTCGGAGCTCCTGTAATGGATCCGCCCGGAAACAGCTCCCTTACTAAATCGAGAGGATGCAAACCGGCCTTTAAAATACCCCGCAGAGTTGCCACACGGTGATGCACATAATCATAACTTTCAAGTTCTCCTAACGAAGAGGTTTTAATCGAGCCGTACTCACAACATTTTCCTAAATCATTGCGGAGTAAATCAATAATCATTAAAA
>CAYWGE010000282.1:0-2640 GCA_964457215.1 uncultured Pseudomonadota bacterium | reverse complement strand
TACAAAGCGTTCCGTACAAGAAGCCTTGAAGAATCCGTTAGAGCTCAATCAACAACTCTTTGAAGCGCAGCAAGCTAGACGGGTACTCGATCGGCTGGTAGGGTATCAAATCAGTCCGCTTCTTTGGGATAAAGTCCAACGCGGTTTATCCGCTGGGCGTGTGCAATCGGTTGCGGTTCGCTTAATTTGTGAGCGCGAAGAAGAGATCTTAAAATTTAAATCCGAAGAATATTGGAGTATTGAAACTCGGTTAGAAGGAAGTAGTTTACCCATTTTTTCGGCAAAACTTTTGGCGCTGGCAGGCAAGAAATTAGAGATCTCAAATCAAGAAGAAGCTGAAAAGCTTAAGAATGCTCTAGAAAAATCAAGTTTTCTTCTTAAAGAAATTCTCCGTAAAGAGAGAAGACGAAATCCCTATCCACCTTTTATCACCTCTACTTTACAACAAGATGCTTCGCGAAAACTCGGATTCACTGCCAAGAAAACGATGATGCTGGCTCAACGCTTGTATGAAGGGGTGGAGCTGGATGGCGATGCGGTGGGTTTAATCACTTATATGCGAACCGATTCCACCCGGCTTTCGCCCGATGCGTTAACCCAGGTCCGGGAATATATTGCAAAACAATATGGTAAGGAGTTTTTGCCTGATCAGGCGAATATTTATAAAACGAAGAAAGCGGCTCAAGATGCCCACGAAGCCATTCGTCCCACTTCAACGGATTACGATCCTGAAAGCGTGAAGAAATTTCTAGAGCCCGATCAATACAGGCTTTACGACTTAATCTGGAAACGTTTTGTCGCCTGCCAGATGAATCCAGCGATTTATGATCAAACTACTTTTAATATTACTGCCGCGGATTATGAGCTCCGGGCAACTGGCTCTGTGATTAAGTTTGCGGGTTTCCTTTCTGTCTATCAAGAAAGCCGAGATGAAGGCGCTGCGGCGGAAGAAGATGACGAACAAAAAACGTTGCCCAATTTAAAAGAAGGCGAAAGTTTAAAACTTCACAAAATCTTGCCTGAGCAACATTTTACCCAGCCCCCTCCGCGCTTTACGGAAGCCTCGTTGGTAAAAGAGCTTGAAGAAAAAGGGATTGGTCGTCCGTCGACCTATGCCACCATTCTTTCGACTATTCAGGATAAAAAATATTCGAGTAAAGATGCTGGACGTTTCCACCCCACTGAACTTGGAAAAGTCGTGAACAAATTACTCGTCGAGAATTTTCCGGAGATTTTAAACGTGAGCTTTACTGCTCAAATGGAAAATGAGCTGGATGAAGTCGAAGAGGGAAATCTCCCCTGGACTAAAGCCCTTCAAGACTTCTACACGCCGTTTGAAAAAACTTTGGCCCATGCCAAAGTACAGATGAAAAATTTAAAGAAGCAAGAAATCGCGACTGAATTTACCTGTGAAAAATGTGGCAAGGCCATGGTGATCAAGTGGGGCCGGCACGGCGAATTCATGGCCTGTGTGGGATATCCAGAATGTAAAAATACCAAAGAAATTGCGCGGGGCGAAGGTGGAAAGTTAACCCCTCAAGAACAGCCCACTACCGATGAAGTTTGCGAAAAATGTAGTGCACCGATGGTGGTGAAGCGAGGAAGGTTCGGAAGTTTTCTTGCTTGCTCTAAATACCCCGAATGCAAGAGCACCAAGGCAATTCCGATGGGAGTCAATTGCCCAGAGTGCGGATCGGCTTTGTCTGAGCGGCGCTCAAAGCGCGGAAAAGTTTTTTACGGTTGCACGGGGTATCCGAAATGCACTTTTGCGCTCTGGGATAAGCCGGTGAACGAAACTTGCCCACAGTGCGCCTCGAAATATTTGGTGGTGAAGTATTCGAAAAAAGAAGGGGAGAAGATTAAGTGCCCCAGTAAAGAATGTGGGTATGAGAAAGAGAAAGATTAAATTAATTTCTTCTTGAGATTCGGGTCAATCAACTCGTGCGGTAGCATATCGGAGTAATGCACATCGTAGATTTTATCTCCAATCTTCTTGGCTTGGCGCCGAGTGCCATAACGCTTAAGCCCAATCTTTTCTGCATTTGCAATCGCAATGGGATTATTATCGATATTTTCGCCCATGATATTGGTGAGCTTTAAATCTTCAAAACCATATTTACAGGTAAGCCAAAGCGCTTCAGCGCCTAAGCCTTTTCCTTGATACGTCGTCTCTCCAATCGCCAAGCCTACTTCGGCCGTGCCGTCTTGCGGGTTCATATCGATCAAGCTTGAATACCCAATCAAGTGATCTTCAGAAATATAATAAATGGAAAAATTGCGCTGGGTAGGGTCTTTATTAATTTTCTCGATCCAAGCGCGTTGTTGTTCAATCGTAATCATCCAGTTCATGTCGCGCTGATGCGCGAAGATTGCGGGATCGTTGAACCATTTAGTGAGCGCTGCCGCATGAAAGGGCAGGAGAGGGCTTAAATAAAGCCTTTCACTACGAATCAATACGGTGTTTTTTGATTTAGACATGGCAAAAGAATAATGAGTGTTCGAAAAACTGTCAAACTCTTAGGAAAAAAACAGCACCTGGTACCAAAAGGCTGTTTGGTACCAGGTGACGATTATTACCAGGTGACGATTATTATTGCCAAGGGCGCCATTGCCACCAGTGTCGCGTAGGTAGTAGTGCAG
>CAYWGE010000281.1:0-2655 GCA_964457215.1 uncultured Pseudomonadota bacterium | reverse complement strand
CGCGCGCTCACTCTCAGCCCCTGGTTGCATCCAAATATTCTGGATTCCCTTTTGAATAGCTTGTTCCACAATTTTCTCAGTAATATCGGGAGGGGTAATAATTGAAATACTTTTCGTTTTGTTTGGGAGATCGTTTACATTTTTTAAAACAGTCAGACCTTCTACAAATTCTTCATTAGGATTAATGGGATAAACCTTCAAACGATGCTCTAAGTATTTTCTCAGAACTCGGTTACCAAACTTTGATCGATCATTCGAAGCACCGACAACTCCAAAAGAAGGGGAAGCAAAAAAGTTACTTAAAGAGATTTGAGATGCCATTGATTTTTATAATTGATTAAAATTTTAGAGAATACTCGGGAACTAGGATTCGAACCTAGATAGCTGGAGTCAGAGTCCAGAGTCCTACCGTTGGACGATTCCCGAATTGAATGTTCGAGATTTCTACTGAATTTCTTAAGAGGCCGTCAAGTAAGGATAAATACCTATGCTGCGGGGATCATTAATCTAAAATTGAGATAAAGAGGGGATTAACGTTTGTTGGCTTCAAAAAGATCAGAAAGCAAATAGTAAGGTTCGGTAATTTCGTCTTCTTCATAATAAGGAACGTCTGTGGCTTGTCCCATTAAATCTTGAAGTTCTTCTTGCGTTAATTGCGCATGAGTCGGCAAAGGTTCAACAACTTGAAGCTTAGGCACCTTACTTGTCACAGCTCGCGCCGGATGGGGCAGAGAAGAAGGAGATGGTGTTTGAGGAGTTTCGTGTAAACTTTGGGTTAATGGGGGATGGGAAGCTTTTTTAAATTCCCACGGGCTTACTACCAAAATAGGCTCGTGAGCGCCCTGCACAAAATGATATTGAAAAATATGAATATTGATTCCGTTTAAGTATGGCAAAACAGAACGCGTAGTTGAATCAATTTCACCCGCAAAACACCAAACTTTATATTTAAGCGTAAAAGTCTTTTTCGCTTGCGGGAAAAGATGCTCCCAGAGTTGCTGATTTTTCTGCGTCCAATCGTATTGGGCAATTAACTTCAAAACACCTTGAGCATCTAATCTTTCTAACTTCCAGATAAAGATTAATTCTCCCAGGTTATTCGAGGCCAATAAATCAATGTACTTTTGACCCTCCGCGACAGGAAAATGAGCATCTAGCAACTTTACACCCGAATCTAAACTCATAAGCTGTTTGGCTAAAAGACGGTCAAAGCCTTCCAAACCTAGGCGGTGAAGTTCTTTACTGCCTGCAGGAAGTTTAGGCGCTTCTTTTTTTTTCGCACCAAAGATTCGAGACAATACTCGAAGGGGCCTAGATCGCTTACTCATAGCTTTGCTGCTCGAGTTTTGAAAAATAAGAAGGAAGAGGATTTGCTTGATTTTGTTTTTTATCCCAATTTTTATAACGGGCCGCTATTTTTTGAGCGATTGCTTTCAAACAAGAAGTTACAAAAGAACGTGAATGAGAGAGTACAGCGGGTTTCTGAATGGCAATAGAATGTAAAAGATACCGATCAAAAGGAATATAACCAATGTAATTTAATTTAATAGTATCCAGATGCTTTGCCGCGGTATGTCGAAGCTTCTGCATCGCTGCAATGGACTCTTCGCGTGTACGTACCCGATTCATAATCACTTGGACTTCTACTTCTCTACCTTTATTCCATGCACCCAAGCATTTTATCAAACCATAGGCATCAATCATGGCCGTCACTTCGGGATTAGTCACCAACAAGACTTCATGCGCAGGTCGTAATAATCTCATAATTTGAGGGGAAACGCCGGCGGCAAGATCAAACAAGATAATATCAAACTCAGGCTCAAGGCTTCCCACTTCACGGGCAATAGTTCGTAAATCATAATCTTCCAGACTTGAAAGATCACTTGAACCCACCCCACCTGGCAAAAGAGTAATACCTCCAGGACCTTTGAGTAAAACTTCCTTAATATCTTTTCGACCGGTTAAAACGTCACTAATATCTCCCTTGGGCTCAAGACCGAGCAGAAGGTGATCATTTGCTAAGCCAAAATCCGCATCTACGACTAAAACACGCAAGCCCTCTTGCTGAAGAAGAATAGATAGATTGGTCGTAAAAGTAGTTTTTCCAGTCCCACCTTTACCACTTGCAATACAAATGACTTGGCTTTGTGCCGGAGGGAATTCCACGAGCGGAGAAATGGGCTTCGCTCCCATTTCAAAAGGCGCAAAAATAGCCTCAGAACCTGAGCTTGAAGACTCCTGAATACTTAAGACCTCAAAATTTTGAGCAAGATCAAACGGACGAGCTTCCACCTTAATAACTTCTCCCTTACCTTGTATTTATCTTATGCGGTTAACCCTAACTCCGAAAAAAATTCAATCAAAAAGGAAAGTATCTCTAAATTATTATCTTTTATTAAGCGGAATATAATTTCTTTCTGAATATCCCAAATAAATCTGCCTAGGCCTTGCTATTTTCTGATCCGGATCTTGAATCATTTCTACCCACTGTGCAATCCAACCTGCAACACGAGGAATGGCAAAAAGCACAGGGAACATCGAAACAGGAAATTTCATCGCCTGATAAATTAATCCAGAGTAAAAATCGACATTGGGGTAGAGTTTACGTTTGATAAAATAATCATCTTCTAAAGCAATTCTCTCTAGTTCAAGTGC
>CAYWGE010000280.1:0-2656 GCA_964457215.1 uncultured Pseudomonadota bacterium | reverse complement strand
TTTTTGATAGCAAAGAAAAACAAGAATTCTGCTGCCATCTTCGTAAAGTCGAACCAAACGAGCGTGTTTTGGAAACTGTGGATGTTTGGTTGACTGGCCTTCGGGCCGATCAATCCGCAGCCCGCGCGAGTACTTCCCGCTTCGAAATTATTGCTCATGGAAAAGATAAACGTCCGATTTTGAAAGTAGCTCCTTTAGTGAGTTGGACCGAAAAACAACTCCGCGAGTATGCAAAAGATCATCAGGTGCCAGTGCACAAACTTCTCAATTGGAACCAAAACGGCTGGTATTATGAATCACTAGGTTGCGTAATTTGCACCACCCCGATTGGCCCCAACGAAGCACGCCGAGCGGGCCGTTGGCGCTGGTTTAATGCGTTAGATCCCGATGCGAATAAAGAATGTGGCTTGCATGCGTCTAAAAAGGACGAAGTCTAATGGCTTTCGCCGATGAAACTCTTTTTTTAGAAAAAGCCATCGAACTTGCAGGGCACGCCAGCGAAAAAATCCTCGAAATCTCAAAAACAGATTTTAAGACCGAAAAAAAAGAAGATAGTAGCCCTGTTACCATTGCTGATCTCGAAGCGGATAAAATCTTAAGAGAAGGTTTGTTGCAGCGTTTTCCCACTCACGCCATTCTTACCGAAGAAAACGGCCTCATCGGAAATGAAAAATCTGAATATACCTGGCTGATTGATCCCCTCGATGGGACTAAAGCTTTTGCGAAAAAAATTCCTGGATTTTGTGTCATGATCGGCCTTCTACGTGCGGGTATTCCTCATCTAGGTGTAGTAGCCGATCCCTTAGAAAAAAGTATTTATTTTGCCTTGAAGGGAGAAGGCGCCCAAAAAATTCAAGGCCCTTTTCGGAAAACTTTAGAAGTTTCAAAGCGAAATCAATCCAGCGAAATGCCCTTGATCGTGTCACCCGGTTTTCCAAAAGAAATTCTAGAAAAAATTAAAGTGCGTTTTTCTTCGCCCCTTTTAGATCCCATCAATAGCGTAGGCATTAAAGTGAGCCTCTTGATTCAGAAAAAAGCAGATCTTTATCTCAATCATCACGATGTGAGTGTGTGGGACACCTGCGCCCCGCAGATTATTTTAGAAGAAGCCGGCGGAATTTTTACGCGCCTGGATGGAAAAGCTTTGGACTATTCCGAGCTCAAAACCCCTTATTCTCATGGGACGAAAACTTTTGCGAGTAATGGGCAAAAACACAGCGAATGGGCGGAGTGGTTGGAAGAAGAAAAAGTATAAAGTATTCTTTATCAAGAAAACTTTATCATCTTCCAAACAATAATTCTTGCAGGGGATTTTTCGGTGGAGGCTGGTTTTGAGGAGGTGGCGTATTTGGATCTTGTTTTTTGAAAATCTTCCCCAAAGGGCTTTTTTGAATCGCCGCATCGATCAAATTTTGCGGACGAACCCCTCCTAATAAAACTTCTTTCACAGTAAGTAAGGTCGCTCGGTGAATGATCTGCTTTAAAGCATCCTGGTCAACAATCACGTCGGGATCTGGTAATTCGCCAGAGATTCTGAAAGGAACAGAGAAAGTCCCTTTTCCCTCTGTGAGTGCAGATCGAAAATTTTGATCGGGAAACAATTGAGCCGTTACCGAAGAGCTCAAGACAGCCACTCCCGAAGCATTGATGCGTTTTTGCTGCACTAAAGTGCCAGAACCCGAAGCCGTAAAATGCGAATTGCCCAGATTAAATGAAGAAATATTTACAGTATCGCCTGCAAAACTAATATTCGCATGGATTTGATCAATTTGAGTGCCCACTACATTGGAGCTAGACTTCAGCATTCCAATATTAATTTTCTCATTCAAATTGGTAGCCAAAGTTAAAATTTCGGCAACTCGCACCTTTTGGCTCAAATCCATCGGAGGAATCGGAAAAGGGCCCAGATTTACCGTGCCGGCCCCCGTCCACCCAGAACTGTTATTCAAATTTTTATTTTCTACATCTAAATTTGCATTAAGACGCGCACGCTGAGTTTTATCGCCCGAAATTTCACCTAAGCTCAAACCGCCAAGCTGAACTTTAAGTTTTGCCGAAGAGAGAGCTCCTAAAAATAGCTTTCCACTACTTTCAACCGTACCGCCATAAAGACGAAAAAACCCTTTTTCAATTTCGAGAGGCTCTTCTTGCTTGAGCAATGAGAATTTTAAATCGGTTAGTTTTTTTCCATCGACCTGAAGTGCCGAAGACTGAAGCTCTAAATGAGTAATAGGCGCAAAAACCGATCCTGTAATTTTTGCGGTGAGATCTACCTTTCCTTTTACGGGAGGAAATCCTTTTAAAAAAGATAGAGTCTGAAGATCAAGAGCCAAGGCTTGAGCTTGTAGATTTAGCTGAGGGTCTTTTTGGGTAGCATTGGGCAATAGAAATTCTCCTCCAAAATTTGCATTCAGCTTATTCCACGAAAAACGCCCGTCTTTGATTTGAAGTTCGCGTCCCTTCTCTAAAACCAAAGGGAACCGAAACTGCAACGGCTCGGAGCTTAAAGTAGGCACTACAAATTGGATTTGAATCTGCGCAGGCGTATTAAGATTAAATTGAATCTCATCGGCCCGAAGATTTAAATTTCGAAGTTCTATTTTCTGGTCGGGCTTTCCAAGATTAATAAAAAAGCTCCCTTGCCGAATTCGAATTC
>CAYWGE010000279.1:0-2676 GCA_964457215.1 uncultured Pseudomonadota bacterium | reverse complement strand
TAACGCTCCTAACCGGATTCGAACCGGTGTCAATGCCGTGAGAGGGCACCGTCCTAGGCCTCTAGACGATAGGAGCATACGCTTTTCGCTAAACGTCGCATTGCTGTGTTGGCTTCTTCCTCGCTTCGTCAGCGTACTATCAAAGTACACCTCCTCACTCGTCATCAGCCGCCTTGCACTGCTCGTTTATCAAAAAGCCTATCACTATAGCGGATTGAATTATTTCAAATGGCCAGAAACGAGTTTGGTCATTTCAAACATGTTCACTTGTTTTTTGCCGTTGAAGACTTCTTTTAATTTATCATCGGCATTGATATTACGTTTATTTTTCGCATCTTGAAGATTGTTTTTCTTAATATATTCCCAAAGTTTTTTAACCACTTCAGTGCGGGGGAGTGGCTTGCTGCCTACCACTGCCGCTAAAGCTGCATCGGGTTGTAAGGCTTTCATGAATGCGGGATTCTTTGCGCCGGTGGTTTTTTTTGCTTTTTTTTCTGCCATGGAAATCTCCTTAATTTTTATTTAAATGTTGATTTGCTGATTCATTCAATGAGATCAGCTGACTTGCCATCATGGCAGAAAACTGGGTCTCATGAAAGTAAATCTTCAAGCTTAAAGCTCTTTAATTCTCCTCTCAGAAAATGATAAAATTGAAAATAGGTATTTTATGAAATCTAAAAAACTTGCAGTTTTAACCAGCGGAGGGGATGCCCCGGGCATGAATGCCGCCATTCGAGCGGTCGTTCGTACTGCTATAGAAAAGCATTGGACGCCCATTGGTATTAAGCATGGGTATACCGGTTTATTACAAAATGATTTTTTTGCGTTAGGGACGCGCGATGTCAGTCATATCATTGAAAAGGGAGGGACTTTTCTAGGTAGTTCTCGGTCTTCTGAATTTAAAACTAAAAAAGGGTTAGAGAAGGCACTCCAGCATTTACGTCAAAATAAAATCGAAGGATTAATTGTGATTGGTGGAGAGGGCTCTCAGCAAGGAAGTTTTGCTTTGGCCGAAAAAGGTTTTCCAGTGGTGGGTGTTGCTTCGACCATTGATAACGATCTTTACGGCTCGGATATTACCATTGGGGTGGATGCAGCTTTAAATGTGGCTCTAGAGGCCATTGATCGCCTCAAAATAACCGCATCCTCCTTAGGGAGAGTTTTTCTGGTAGAAGTAATGGGTAGAAACTGTGGTTACCTGGCATTGATGGCGGGAATCGCAGGGGGTGCGGAAGTAATCGTCATTCCGGAACTTGAAAAAAAACCGGAAGTAATTGAAGCCGAAATTTTTTCAGCCTATCAGCGCGGTAAAAGCCATGCCATCATTGTAGTAGCAGAAGGGGCTCGTTACGATGCTGAAAAATTAGCCGCCTATTTTAAAACCCACGAAGCCCGCTTAGGTTTTGAATTAAGGGTGATTAAGCTCGGCCATGTTCAACGCGGTGGAGCACCCGGTGCGTTTGATCGATTGCTTGCTACTCAATTGGGGGCAGCAGCGGTAGAGGCGATTACCAAAGGGAAAAAAGGAGTCTTAATGGGGTGGCAAAGTGGTAAAATTACTTCGACCCCACTTTCGAAGGTAGTTTCACAATCTAAAAAAATAGATTTAAAACTTCTTAAACTCGCCAAAACTTTATCAGTATAAGATTTGCAGCATCACTCTTGTTCTCCTCCTTAAAAGAATGAAAGGTAAATATATGGCAAATTTTATTCAAACTTGGCAATTTTTTGCCTTAGCTTCTGCCTTTTTTGCGGGTCTTACTGCCTTGTTTGGAAAGATTGGAGTAAGTGGGATTCCTTCGAATTTAGCGACTCTCATCCGGACAGTCGTCATCGTCTTGTTTACCTCTCTTATTGTATTTTGGAGAGGAGAATTTCAGAAAATAGAAACTGTTTCTCGACATAGTTTTATATTTTTGATTCTCTCTGCTTTTGCCACTGGTTTTTCTTGGCTTTGTTATTATCGGGCCTTGCAGCTTGGCCCCGCATCACGGGTGGCACCCGTTGATAAATTGAGCGTCTTATTTGCAATGATTTTAGCCTTTATTTTTTTGAGGGAAGCTATTTCTTGGAAAGTGGCTGCAGGAGGCTTGTTGATTTTGGCAGGCTCTCTTTTGATTGCTATAGATTAATTTTTTTAAGGAGAAATTATGGTCAAAAAAATATATCTTTTTATCTTTTTCTTTTTTCTGAGTACTTCCAATATTTATGCTGCCTTAAAAACTCAAACCTTTGGTTATACAGCTCCTCATGGTGTGCCCTTAGAAGGTTATTTAGCTTACGAAGAAAGCGGCAGGTTTCCTAAACCTGGAATTTTAATTGTTCATGATTGGATGGGGGAGGGAAAGTTTTCGCAAGAAAAAGCGAGAATTTTGGCAAAAGAAGGTTATGTAGCCTTGGCTGTCGATATTTACGGTAAAGGAATCCGTCCAAAAGATTCTACAGAGGCGGGTGTTATTGCCGGAAAATTTAAGAATGATCGGGCATTACTTCGTGAACGTATTCGAGCAGCATATAATGCTCTAATTGCAATGAAAGAAGTGGATCCGACGAAAATTGTGGTGATGGGATATTGTTTTGGGGGTATGACGGCTCTCGAACTTGCGCGTAGTGGGGCCGCTGTTGTGGGCACTGTTAGTTTTCATGGTACCCTAAATACCCCTAACCCCACTGATG
>CAYWGE010000278.1:0-2689 GCA_964457215.1 uncultured Pseudomonadota bacterium | reverse complement strand
GTTAAAATCAACATTGTCGAGGGAAGTATCGATAAAAGAAGCTCGATGCAGATCTCCTTTTAGCTTGGTAATGCCTCCATGAAAGAAGACTTCCTGAAAAGAGATATCGTTTCGGTGAGGGTTTAATAGAAAAATAACTTTTTCATCCCCTGAAAATTCTGCGCGAGTGAAATGAGTCGCTGAGTTTTCTAAAGAGAGAGGATAAAACTTAAGACTTTTCGATTGAAAATTCACTTCAGAGAAATCTGCATTCCCTCGCTTTAAGGTAAAATCTGAAAAAATACTTTCACGACAATGAAAACTAGCGCGGATAAAGGAAAGCTGATCAAACTCCCAAGAATTTTGGACAAAACTTAGAACCCGGCATTCGAAATAGCTATGGGTAAAAAGAATCTCACGGGCTGAAAAAAGGTTGTTTTCCCAATAACAGAAATCACTCTTCCAATTACCATTTGAAAAATCAATCTGATCAGCTTGTAGAACGCTTTCGCAAAAGCGAAATTCTTTACAAGTGAAAGAAGAATAGGCACATGAGAATTGAGGAGAGTTTGCCTGGATTTTATTCCAGAGTACTTGATCTGCTTCCCATTTTGTTTTTGTAAAAAATACGGATCCTTTAAACTGACTCTGAGAAAAATTAATCAGTCTTCCTTGAAAGAGAGAGGCATCAAAACTTAAATGCTTGGCTAGAAAAGCTGTTTCTACAAATAAAACCTCAGCCCCATCGAAAGCACAATTGTTAAAAAGAACAAAGTCTCCCGAAAACTGCGCTTTTGAAAATAGAATTCGGAAACCTTTAAATGTCGTGTGATTAAAGATAGCCCCTTTTTGAAACTGGGCTTTATAAAAACTAGTTTCTTTGCCTAAGAATTGGCAATTTTCAAAATTGGCAAATTCTTTAAAGACGAACCCTCTAAAATTTACGGAATGAGGAAAGATGTATCCTTCGAAGCAACAATCTCCACCCATAATTTTAAAACTGAGTTGATCTTCGAGTTCGTTTTGGGGTTTTTGGGGGGAAGAATCGTGAAAAATACAAAATCTTTTTGGCGAGCCTTCCCAAATAGATTGCTTACAGTTCTGCTGACCCTGGCTGTTGGTGTAACCACAGCTTAAATTCATGGTTTTCAACTCCCGTTTTCAACCATTCCCTCGACCACCCCGAAAACTTTTGGTTTTCGGGGTACCCGGGCTCGGTCATCTAATCCTTTTACACCAACCCCCTCTTTCCTACAAATTCATTTTACAAAATCCGAAATCCGAACGTTAAGCGTTCGATTTTCGGAAACTTCTGAAGTTGGTCTATTTTTATCCCTCCTAAAATTGATCTGAGCCCTGGCACACTTGTTGCTTTGTAGTTCTACATCTTCCGCGCAGAAGTAAATTTGAAGAAAGGAGGTGCTGAAATGGTCGAGCTGTCCAAGGACGTTTTTTTAATTACTGAACAAAAGAATAACCCCGGTGAACCCGTCAAGAATATCTGGACGAGAATCGGTGTTGCGTTTGTGAACCGTGATGATTCGCTGAATGTGATGTTAGATGCCTTACCGCTTTCCGGTAAGCTTCATATTCGCGATCGTCGAGAGTCAAAAAATTCCATTAAAAAACACAATTAATTATTAAGGAGAAAATTTATGAAAACAAAAATCATTACTTTTATTTTAGCTTTAGGTTTGGTGCTACCCACTGTTGCGATGGCAAAAGCCTCGAAGAAAAAAGTGAGTGGTCAACTAAATTTAAATACCGCGAGTGTGGAGCAGTTAGATCAATTGCCTGGTATGAGTCCTAAAAAAGCACAGGCTGTTGCGGAATACCGAAAAGATCATCCTTTTAAATCGGTCGATGAACTCGATGATGTAAAAGGCTTTAGCCCTAAAGGCATTGAGAAGATAAAATCCTATGTGAGCGTAAAAGGAGAAAATAATCTTAGTGTGGAAGGTGGAAAAGCCAAAAAAGGAAAGAAAGAAGCTCGTAAAAAGAGCAGTTCCCATAAAGGATAGATGTTCTGCAGCCCCCTCTAAGCGTGGCCTGCCCTAAGCGGGCTGCGCTTTTTAAATATTTACAGTAGTATGGGAGTTATGATATGGTTAGCCATATTATGAAAACAACTTTAGAGATATCGAATCATTTATTTAAAGAAACGAAACAATTCGCAAATAAGAGCGGCAGGACTTTTCGAGAAATAGTGGAGCTTGCCTTGCGCAATTTTTTGAAGAGTCAAAAAGTACCTCGAAAAGCCTTCAAGCTCAAAGATGGAAGTTTTAAGGGAAATGGCTTGGTTGAAGGGTTACAAGAGGGAGATTGGGAGACTATTCGCAGCCTCATTTATGAAGGGCGGGGCGGATGATCGCTATTGATACAAATATTTTAGTTTATGCCCATCGAAAAGAATCTAGTTTCCATCAACAAGCAAAACAAGTTTTAACCGACTTAGCAGAAGGAAATCAGTCTTGGGCCATTCCTTGGCCTTGTTTGCATGAGTTTATCGGGGTGGTTACGCATGCGCGCATTTACATTCCTCCCACTCCAATCGAAGAAACACTTCTGCAAATTGAATACTGGCTAACATCCCCACACCTGCAGGTCATTGGTGAGGAAAGTGGTTATTGGCTCATTTTAAGAAATATTGTGCGAGAAGCAAAAATTACAGGTTCTAAAATTCACGATGCAAAGATCGCAGCCATCTGTG
>CAYWGE010000277.1:0-2694 GCA_964457215.1 uncultured Pseudomonadota bacterium | reverse complement strand
ACCGAACAAATCCAAAGCTTGATACAGGCTTTAGGAGAGCTTAATGGTTAACGCCGAACATTTGAGATCCAAAGCCCTTCAGGGAATTCGGGAGATTTTGGAGTGGGTGGTTTCTTATCGTCCCGGAGAGAGCGCCTTAATTATTAGCGATGAAGATTCGGATTTGAGTCGTTTGCTGCATCCGATTTATTCGGAGCTTTTGCCTGAAGCAAAAAAAATTATATTTAGCCCGGCAGATTCGGAATTTATCCTGCAAACAGTCAATGCACTTCCCCCCAAGTCGCTTGTGGTTCTGATTCAATCGACGAGTTTTCGCCTAAATGAATTTCGGTTTCGCTTGGAGCTCTTTAAGAGAGATCTCAAAGTCATTGAACATCCTCATTTATCGCGCATTGCACCTATAGAATACGAAATTTTTCTCGATGCTTTTCGCTATGACCCTACTTATTACCGAACCGTAGGCCCGTTTTTAAAAAATAAATTTGATCAGGCACAGAAAATTGAGCTGCGCGGTGATCAGGGTTCTTCATTGGTTTACGAAGGGCCTTTCGAAGATTCGAAGCTTAATATTGGTGATTATACCGGAATGAAGAATATCGGCGGGCAATTTCCGATCGGAGAAGTGTTTGGCGAGCCCAAAGATCTTACCAAAGTGAATGGAGTTTTAGAAATTTTTGCGTTTGGAGATCGAAGTTTTTTAGTGAACCGTCCTGAAAAAACTTTTAAGATAAAAATCGAAAAGGGTTTAGTTGTGGCAACAGAAAATGCTTCGGCAGAATTCGAAGCGGTGCTTGAGGAGATTCGCGCGTTTGAAAAAAAAGTTTGGGTTCGAGAATTGGGTTTTGGTTTAAATCGTGCGTTTTCAAGAGAGAGAATGGTACGAGATATAGGCACTTACGAGCGCATGTGCGGGGCCCATCTGTCTTTAGGCATGAAGCATTCGATGTATACGAAAGAAGGATTCCCCAAAAAACAAAGCCGTTTTCATGTGGATGCTTTTGCAGTGACTTCAAAAATTTTAATGGACGATACAATTATTTATGAAAATGGGGCTTATCAGCTGCCTCTTTAAATATTTTCACAAATCATGTCTTTCGATTTTTTAAATCAGCCACTTGCTTCTTTTTTCTTACTTCCTTGGAAATTTGCGGTTTTTACTCTTTTTCTTTTGATCACTCGTCCTCTCTCTTTCACGCTTCGAAAATATCTTATTGTCTTAGGCTCCCTTCTTTTGCTCATTGCGCTCACGAGTGTAAATTATATTTTGCTTTTTCTTATTTTTTCGGCTGCCCTTTATTTTATTTTATATCAGGCCCAAACTTGGTCTTTCAAAAAACCTTTTAGTTACATTCTTTCGCTACTTGTCTTGATTTTTTATTTTCTTTGTCTTGATTGGCAAAGGCTGGCCTCGCCTTGGACAGGCGATGGAGTGCACCAGTTTGGCATCGCCTATGCGTTATGCCGCTATCTGGCTTTAATCCTCGAAGTAGGAAAGGGCGCCTCGCTCCCAAAAAATCCTCTCGATTATTTTGTTTTCGCTTTTTTTCAGCCCACTTTTTTGAATGGTCCGATTGAGCGTTATGAGCCTTTTCGAGAGAGAATGGAAAAACCCGTTCCTTTCGAGCCGAAGATCATTTTTGTTCAATTGCTGAGAATCTTGGGAGGATGCGTAAAACTCTATCTTTCTACGAAAGCTTTTAACATCGATTGGGATGTCTATTTTAATACGCCTCAAGAGCTTTCCTATGCTTACCTGTGGTGGGGAATGTACTTGAGGGCTATTACATTTTATCTTTTGGTTTCGGGGGCAAACGATCTCACAATTGCCTGCTCTGCCTTAGGTGGGTTTCGCATTTCAGAAAATTATAATTACCCTTATTTTCGGCGAAATTTAGCAGAATTTTGGCGCACCTGGCACATGACCTTAACCAATTTTTTGAGAGATTATCTCTACATTCCTTTAGGTGGAAATCGAAAACATGTTTACTTAAATTATCTAATTGTTTTTCTCGTGATTGCTTTTTGGCATGTGACCAGCATGGCCTTTTTGATTTGGGGATTGTGGCATGGCTTAGGTCTATGCTTCTTAAAACTTTGGCGAGATTTTTGGAAAAAGGTTGAGCAAAAGGATCGGCCCGGATTTTTACGCGCTCTTCAAAAAACGGTGCGTCGTTTCCCGCGATTAAGTTACGGCCTTTCGATGTTATTTACTTTTCATTATGTTGCGCTCAGTTGGCTTCCTTTCTGGGGCGGGCATCCGCAGGGCTTGAGCATGATCCTGCGTTTGATTTCGGGCAATCATTGGTATTTGTTTGAGTGGTGATTATTTCTTTAAAAAAGTTAGTAAACAGGCAATTGCTCCGGTTGCTAGAGAGAGCCAGGTGAGATTGGTTCCCACAAAACGTGCAAAGTTGGGCCCCACTTTGCTCCACAAACCGTAAGCATGAAGAATGCGGCCTCCCAAAAGAGAAACCCCGATAAAATTAAGAAGAAGAGGTGAGGCGCCACTGAGTTCGAGCAAAAGTAATAAAACGAGAACAATTGGAATATACTCCGCCGCGTTTCCGTGAACTCGAATGGCACGCAATAATTTCGGCTTGCCGCCATCTCCGAGTTCTACCTGCTCTGTGTATCGACAATAAACCACCACTCCCGAAAGGAATAAAAAAAACAGGGCGTTGAGTGCGGCATAGA
>CAYWGE010000276.1:0-2719 GCA_964457215.1 uncultured Pseudomonadota bacterium | reverse complement strand
CCGCGAAAGGTTTTAAATATTTTTCTTTTTGGGCATCGGTTCCAAACTTTGTGATCGGACCACAATATAAAGAATTGTTGACCGACATCGTCACGGCAGTAGAGGCGCAAGCTGCGGAGATTTCTTCAAGGGCCAAAACATAGGCAACTGTATCTAAGCCCGATCCGCCCCATTGCTCAGGCACCATCATACCGAGCAAACCTAATTCGGCCATTTTGGGAAGAAAACGCGAGGGGAACTCACTTTTACGATCAAGCTCTTCTGCAGCAGGCGCCAATTCTTTTTGAGCAAATTGGCGAGCCATGTCTTGAACCATTTTTTGTTCGTCGGTTAAATTGAAATTCATAAAATTTATTTTCCTTTAAACTCTGCTTTTCTTTTTTCAAGGAAGGCAGAAACACCTTCTAATTTATCTTCGGTAGAAAAAATGGTGGGGAATAAGGCCTTCTCGATGGCTAGACCCGAGTTAATATCTAAATCGGTTCCTTGATTGACCGCTTGTTTGGCCAGTTGAATAGCGATGGGGCCCTTTTTCATCATTTCACGAGCCGTACTCTCTACTTCTTTCAAGAGATCAGCCGAACTCGTCACTTTATTTAAAATTCCCCATTCTTTTGCTTCTTGAGCCGAAAGCATTTTTGCGGTGAAGATAAGCTCTTTCGCTTTATTTTTTCCAATTAAGCGAGACAAGCGTTGAGTGCCACCAAAGCCTGGGAAAATGCCCAAATTCACTTCGGGTAAACCTAATTTCGCATTCTCGGACGCGTAAATAAAATCACAAGAAAGTGCGAGTTCCAAACCACCGCCCAAACAAAAACCATTCACTGCCGCAATCACTGGTTTATGCGCCGATTCGATCATCTTCATTACCCGATGACCTAAATCACAGAATTCTTTGGCTTGAAGAGAAGTCATCTCTTTCATCGCCGCAATATCGGCGCCTGCCACAAAGGCTTTCTCTCCAGCTCCGGTTAAGATTACCGCTTTAATTTCGGGGTTTTTATTTATCTCGTGTGCAAAAGTGGCGAGCTCGAGCAGAACCTCTGGGTTCAAGGCATTCAAAGCTTGAGGGCGGTTCACACGCACCGTGCAAAGACCTGCATTGTGTTCAATTTGAAGATTTTTGAAGTCCATATTTTCTCCTGTAGGGGCACCGCTTGCTGCGCCCTGAAATATGGGTGCGGCAAGCAGCCCCCCTACATTGATTAAGAATATTTATAAAACCCGCGACCCACTTTACGTCCATACCAACCGGCTTCCACATATTTGCGAAGCAAAGGGCAAGCGCGGTATTTGGTGTCGCCGAATTCTTTGAACATCACATCCAAAACAGCCAGAAGCGTATCTAATCCAACGAAGTCGCAAAGCTCTAAGGGACCCATCGGATGATTGAGGCCCAACTTCACTGCTTTATCGATGTCTTCGGCAGTTCCAACACCTTCATATAAGGTGAAGACGGCTTCATTTAAGAAAGGAAGCAAAGTTCGGTTTACGATAAAAGCCGCCGAATCTTTTGCGGTGACTACCGATTTACCCAATTTCTCTCCGACCGCTACGGCGCTTTGATAGGTTGCATCGTCAGTTTGCACGGCACGAATCACTTCTAAAAGCTTCATGACCG
The DNA here is from genome assembly GCA_964457215.1 of uncultured Pseudomonadota bacterium. GTDB lineage: Bacteria > UBA10199 > UBA10199 > JADFYH01 > JADFYH01 > CAYLKF01. The sequence continues at coordinate 1,098 of CAYWGE010000276.1, read as the reverse complement.
GAACTGGATTGAAAAAATGCATTCCAATGACTTGATGCGGACGCTTGGTGACTGCAGCTAAACCCGTAATTGAGATCGAACTCGTGTTCGTCGCTAAGATTGTTTTGGGAGAACAAATTTGATCAAGCTCTTTGAAAAGCTTTTCTTTGGCCGCTACATTTTCGGTGATGGCTTCAATGATTAAATCGACGTTTGCGAAATCACTTAAATTACAGCTCCATTTAATTCGGCCTTCTGCAGCACTTTGCGCTGCAGCGTCGAGTTTTCCTTTTTCTACCAATTTTCCCAATTGTTTTTTTATCCCACTCGCTGCTTTGTCGTTATGCCCTGGCGACTGATCACAGGCTAACACTTCAAATCCGGCGAGAGCGGCGACTTGAACAATTCCGGCACCCATTTGGCCGACCCCAATGACTCCAATTTTTTGAACTGACATAAAATCTCCTTAGTAATTTTCCCCTCCTTACTAAGGAGGGGATTTAAGGGGAGGTCCGCTTGTCAGACCTCACCCCAACCCTCTCCTTATCTAAGGAGAGGGAGACATTTATTAAACAGCTTCTACAATTAACGCGACACCTTCTCCGCCACCAATACACAAAGAAGCAAGACCACGTTTGGCATTTCGTTTCTTCATTTCATAAAGAAGTGAAACTAAAATCCGTGCGCCACTCGCGCCGATGGGATGCCCTAAGGCCACCGCACCACCATTCACATTTACTTTATCTGCAGGAATCCCCACTTTTTGATTATTGGCTAAAGCAACTGCGGCAAAAGCTTCGTTTACTTCCCACAAGTCAATGTCACTGGCTTTGAGTCCAGCCTTTGCTAGGGCACTATTCATAGCTTCGGAGGGTGCCATGGTAAACCATTCTGGCGCTAAGGCAGCGGAGGCTTGACTCACAATTCGGGCCAAAGGTTTTAATCCTAATTCTTTGGCTTTTTCTTCGCTCATGATCACGAGCGCGGCAGCTCCATCATTGATACTAGAGGCATTCCCGGCGGTAACCGTTCCATCTTTTTGAAAGGCAGGATTTAAATTCGGCAATTTTTCGATATTGCCTTTACCCGGCTCTTCATCGGTATCGACTACTAACGCAT
>CAYWGE010000275.1:0-2725 GCA_964457215.1 uncultured Pseudomonadota bacterium | reverse complement strand
AAATAGATGCCGGCGAAACCAACCCTCGCAATATAGATAGCGATGGAGATGGAATCCCAGATGGTTTGGAAGATAAAAATCATAATGGCATTCATGATTTTGGAGAATTAGATCCTACTAAAGCCGATAGTGACGACGATGGAATTCCCGATCGCATTGAAGATGCAAACTTAAATGGCCAAGTCGATCGAGGAGAAACGAATGGAGCTCTTGCCGATACCGATCAAGATGGAAGCAAAGATGGGGATGAAGATAAAAACCACAATGGTCGAGTGGATGCAGGCGAAACCGATCCGCGAAACCCGGATAGTGATGGCGATGGAGCGAGCGATGGCCAAGAACTTTCTCAAGGCACCAACCCCATCCATGCATCCGAAGGTGATTTAAAGAGAGCCACGGGTCAAGGTTGCTCACTTATTCCTTTAGCCGAATTTTCAAGCGCTGGTGTTTATCTTCTAGCTACCGGCCCTCTGCTCATTACTGGGCTCCGCTTGAAACGGCGTAAACAATAAGCTTTAAACAGGGCAAAATGGCCTTTTATAAATAATCCCCTTAAAAAAGGGCAATGTTTGACAAAGACCCCGTGTGTGTTAGAGAGCTAAAAGCCTGTGAAGGAATCATAGACTCACAGGCTTTGTAGCCCTTAACGGGCAAGAACTGACCGGCAGAAGAGCCCATTTATCAAAAGCTTTAAGGAGACCCAGATTATGGCACGAGTTACCGTTGAAGATTGTTTAAGAAATGTAGAAAACCGTTTTGCGCTGGTTCATTTGGCTGCCAGACGCGTCCGTCAACTCATTAAAGGTTCCGAAGCCTTAGTAGAAAGCGATAATAAAGAAGTTGTTACTGCTTTAAGGGAAATCGCTGCCACTAAAGTGAAAGTGGCAACGGATTCTCTCCCTCAAAAAATTGAATAGTTTTTTGTTGTTTTGAACTGCTCACGAGAAAAATCTCGGTAAGATAAACCAAAATCTCTTAAAATCTTTGAGAGGTCACGCAGCCCCTGTGACTGCGTCATGCTTTCGCTCCATACAACTTCTCTTAATGACCTGGGCCATTGGCATGAGAAGTTAACCACTGCTCTAGAAATTGACTATTAATCCTCCATTGTCCGCCTACTTTAAATGCGGGCAAATCCTTGCTTTTAATCAGGCGATAAATAGTCATTTCATGTAAATCTAAGCGCTGGGCCACTTCTTTAATACTTAAAAACTCTTTACTCTCTGCATGTCCTTGTTGGTGCAATGGATGTCTATTATCCATACATACCCTCCCTTTCAAAATTGGCTAAACATCTTAAATTAAAGCAAGGCTTGTGCCAAAAAATGAATTTCTGTACCAAACTGCACTTTGTTTATATAAATCAATTATTTACATTTCCTTCAAAACCTAGTCCATCCGCTTCTAAACCCTTGAAAAACTGTTCATTTTCACTCATTTAGCGACAAAAATATGACGTTTTTAAAAAGAATCAAGTACCCGAATGTCCTAGACCTAAATGCAAAAGCTTTTGAATTAAGGCCTCATAGCTAAAGCCCGCCTTTGCCGCGGCTAGGGCAAAGTCTTCTTCTTTAGCGATAAAAGGATTGGGATTCACTTCAATCACGACGACTTCACCCTCTTGAGTTAACCGAAGATCTAAGCGGGCATATCCTTGTAAATAAAGTGCCCCGTACACTTTTTTACAGAGTTTCTCTATTTTAAGCACCAGAGGATCGGAGAGCGTGGCAAAACGATTTTTAATCCCCCATTTTTTCCGATATTTCTCATCCCATTTTGCCTTAAAAGTAGCGATTTTAGGTTCGTCTTCTGGAATTTCCCCAAACACCATTTCCCGCGGAGGGAATACATGCAGTCGATGATTACCTAATACCCCCACATAAAGTTCACGCCCCTGAACATATTCTTCGACAATGACATCTTGGTCTAAAGATTCTTGCACATACTGAACTCTCTCGAGGAGGGCCTTATCGTTTTCTACAAATGAATTCATGGAAATGCCGTACGAGGACTCTTCACGTAAGGGTTTTACAATGAGCGGATAATTTAGCTTGGCTCTTCCTATTTTAGAGTTTCGATGAAAAACTTTAAAATCCGGAGTTTTAATACGATGATGGGTAAGAATTTTTTTGGTTAAGGCTTTATTTTTACAAAGAGTAATTCCTACCGATGCGGTTCCCGTAAAAGGGACTTTTAACATTTCAAACAAGGCTAGAATATTCTTTTCTTGGGCCGAGTCCCCTGCGAATTGTTCGGCTTGATTAAAGACAATATCCGGGGAGTAATGATGAACTTCTTGAATTAAAGATTCTAAATTATCGGTAATGGCGAAGAGTTTTACTTCATGTCCTAAATTACAAAGTGCCCGGTATACATCGGCCTCCGCCTTCATTTCAGGGGCTTCCAGCAATGTTTTATAATCCACCCCTACCTCTAAGGGTTTAGCATCATCATAAATTAAAAGAATACGAAGCTTACGTTGCATAATTCTTCCTTAAAAAAGGCTAAACACTTGGCTTAAACTTTCCGGTGTAAATGTAATTGGAAACCATTGAAGTTAAGTAAGAAGTCACTTCCATTAAGGTTTCGGATTCATTTTTCCCCACACGCATTTTTAAGTTTCGGCAACGATCCTGTAGTTTTTTAAAAAGGTTATCGACGATAAATTTCTTCTCTCCGGTCCACGTAGAGACTTTATTCACAATATGCCGATGATATCGTTTCA
>CAYWGE010000274.1:0-2735 GCA_964457215.1 uncultured Pseudomonadota bacterium | reverse complement strand
GGTGATCGTGCGGGAGATTTGGTAGGGCCTACTGCGCTTAAAACTATTCAAAACATTTCTCTTTTTCTCGGAGAGCGTCTTACTCATTATAAAGGATCGAGTAACAATAGTATGGGACCCGCTTCCCTCAATATTTGGCCTTACCGGGCAAGAGATGCTCAGGGTAATTTGCTAAGGGATGCCCAAGGTAATGCCTTGCCTCTTCCGCGTCATCCAACACCCAAAGAAATTTTGCTTTATCGCGACCCACACAAAAACCCTCAGGATCCTCAAAATTTTGGTGGAGTTGATATTTACTCTTCGTTGGGCCCACAATTTCACATTACGAACGGTTGCTGGGGAACTTCTGCGTTACTCAGAGCCATGCTCAATGCAGTGAATTTACCGGTAGAGCTGTTGGGAGATTATGCCAATTGGAGTGGCCATTCGGGAGTGCGATTTGGCGAGATCGAAGGCAATAATTACTCCATTCATCATTCAGATGATCTTTATTTGTCGGAATGGGTTTATGGGCTTTTAAATAACAACAATCTCATGGATGGCCAGGAAATTTGGCAAGATGCGAATTTTCATCCTTTCGAAGACCGGGGCTGGATTCCGGGTTATAGCGTTTTTCATACCAACCTAAATCCGAATGATCTTATCCGAACTACTCCAGCAGATTTGGGTCTGCTTCCCGACCAAGTGAATCAAGAGCTTTATAATGGTTTTTTCGGGTATCTGGATTATGATTTGAGAACTCTTGCGTTGCGTGCTGCGACCAACCCTTCTTCGGTGCAAAATCTTTATTCATATTGTGCGGAAAATCCGTATGTGGATCAGCGACACATTCCCGTTAATTATCTCACGCAATGGGAAGTAGATCAGTTCAAGACTAAATTAGGCCTTGAGGTTCTTGGGCGACAAATTGCTAATCCTTTGACCCCGAATTGCTTTGATCTGTATTTCAACTCTCTGAATGCTCTTTATAAAAAGAAAACAGGGTTAGAACTGCGGGGAGATGAAGATCGTGATCGAATCGAAAATTATCGGGATTGCAATGTTTATGGTCCAGATCAGCAACCTTGCGAAGGAGCTTTCCAAAAGTGGATTGGTATCGGCGCAAATGCCACTTAAGTCAGGGAATGCCCCAATCTAAAATCAGGTGAGGCCTGATTGATGCTTTGCTCTCCTTTCTTTATCGTCTTTATTGAAAGGAAGGGCATATGAAAAAATATCTCTTTTTAATTCTTCTGGTGGGTGTGTGTAGTGCTTGTAATCGAACTTATGAAAGACGAGAAACGACGACGGTAATTCCCGAGTCAGCGCCTACAAGTCAACCAAGTTTCCCTACTACTTTACCTTCTGACACTCAACCTGCCAGCCGGCCTGAAACTCTGCCTCACTAGAAGAGGGGCATAAAATGAATGCCGCAACTCTTTTAGTTCAGTGTTTAGAGAATGAAGGGGTTACCCTAGTCTTTGGATTGCCCGGCGAGGAAAACCTAAGTGTCTTAGAAGCCATTCAAAAGAGTTCTATTCAGTTTGTGACCCTTCGGCACGAACAAGCGGCTGCATTTATGGCGGATCTTTATGGGCGTCTAACCGGAAAAACCGGGGTTTGTTTAGCCACGCTAGGACCTGGCGCGACTAATTTAATAACGGGAGTGGCAGATGCTCAAATGGACCGTGTCCCTTTAGTGGCTATTACTGGGCAGGCCTCAACCTTAGAACTTCACAAAGAGAGCCATCAAGTTTTAGATCTGGTGAGTTTATTTAAACCTATTACTAAATATTCAATTTCTATTCGTGAACCCGAAACTATTCCGGAGATTATCCGGAAAGCTTTTAAAGTTTCTTTGCTCGAAAAACCTGGCGCGAACTTCATTGAGTTGCCTGAAAATATTGCGGACATGGAAGTCGAAAAAAAGCCCATTAAAATTCAAATACCGCAAATTTCAGAATGTTCTCATGAAAAAATTCAAACGGTAGTTAATCTCATCTCGAAAGCAGAATATCCGTTGATTTTAGCGGGAAATGGAGTCATTCGCGCTAAGGCGACAGACGCGCTTCGGCGATTTGTGAAAAAATTTCATATTCCGGTAGTCAGTACTTTCATGGCAAAGGGTGTGATTCCTTTTTCAGATCCTCTTTGTTTAGGAGTGGCAGGTTTACAAATGCGGGATTACATCGCGTGTGCATTTGATCGAGCGGATCTCGTGATATGTATGGGATATGATTTAGTAGAATATGCCCCTTGTCTTTGGAATACTCATAAAGATTGTAAAATTATTCATCTCGATACAATGCCAGCAGAAGTCGATGAATGCTATATTCTAACGGCTGGAATTGTAGGCGATATAAGCACAACGCTGGGTAAGCTTTCCGAAAAAGCATCTCCTTATTCTGGGAGTTGGTTCACCTCAATTCGGCAAAACCTTATGAGAGAGGTGGAGGAGGGGAGAGACGATAATCATTTCCCCTTAAACCCGGCGCGTATTCTTTGGGATTTAAAGCAAGTATTAAAACCGGATGATATTGTGGTGTGTGATGTGGGGGCTCACAAAATCTGGACTGCGCGTTTATTCCAAGCTCAAGAACCTAATACTTGTATTATCTCAAATGGATTGGCGGCCATGGGAATCGCTCTCCCAGGTGCTATTGCAGCAAAGATGATCAATCCAGATAAAACGATTGTCGCCTTAACAGGAGATGGAAGTTTTATGATGAATTCGCAAGAAATTGAAACGGCGATGC
>CAYWGE010000273.1:0-2757 GCA_964457215.1 uncultured Pseudomonadota bacterium | reverse complement strand
GGAAAAAGTAAGATCGGAACTCACTTTCAGAAAAATAACTTCAGCCGATTCTTTCACCAAATGATCCACTGTTTTTCCTTCGCGCCGAATGGGTAAACCCAAAACGCCACCGCCTGCGGGAGAAGGCTTAAAGAAAAATCCGTGGCTACGCGTTTCTCCTTGGGCTGCATGAGCAATCGTATAAGTATTGCGAATTTGGGGAGAAGAGCCTAAGGCGATGGAACTAAATTTCAGATTTTTCTGATCAGAGCCCACCACTACCGCATTATTGCCTAAGGCTTCCAGGCGGTCTACTCCATGAGACAAACTTAAAACTTGGGGTGCCTGATTGTTGCGAATATTTTTAATATAAACTTTTTTCTCAGCCCGCGCCGGCTCATACCAACCCGTTCCGCTTCCATACAAAAGTGTGTCGCCTACATAACGATTTTGCAAGATCTCCCCTTCGGGCCTGGGAAGTTTAAGATAATCAGTGGGCTTCACTTCTGAAGGAGTCGCGCTAAAACGAGAGATCGCAACACGCAGTAAGGCTAAATCTCCTTTACTAAATTCTGCGCCCCACATCGCTTCACCCCAACCTCGCCCTTTCAATAAAACATTCAAAGTGCCGTCTGAATCTTTAAACGAAAACTGATCGATGGGTGTGCCAGAGGCCTGAAGGACCGAAACAGTTTTGTCGTTCAACGGCATGCGATAGACCATGGCATTGGGCTCTCGCACTTCTTTAGGCAGAGCTTCTTGCCACGATTCACGGGCAGAGCTCACCCAAAGGTAAACGGCATCGGGAGACACATAAAAATTACGCGAAGAAGGCCCGATCACTGCCTTGCCCGAACAATTCAAATCCGCACGCGCCAAATCACACGTCACCACCATATGAATCGAGGGATACATCGTGGCTTGCACGGGTTTATAAATATCGGTTTTAGCGATTAACGACTTACCAGGTGCTGTGGCATCGGCTTTCAACCAACGTCGAATTTCAGGGAGTTTGGCTTTAGGAGTTTCGCCGTAAGCTCCGTTAAACAAATAATAAGGCATGTAGAAAATAAGTTTATTACCTTGCAAGCGGCTCGCATAATTTCGAGAAGAATAATAATCGTTAGAGTCCACAAAATAAGTTGATTCGTGGCGAATGATACCGTTTGTATCGACAGAAAATAAGGCGAGCTCGGAGGCCTTCATCTTATAGCTATAACCTAAAACAACAATACGATTTTGGTAGATCAACATCTCATCATACCACCCCGCTCCCGTGTAGCCAGCAGGGGCCACTTCCAGATGTGAAACTGGGCGAAGTATTTTTTGATCTTTTTCTTTTAAGCGAATCGTAAAAAGTTTTCCGCGGCGCAAAACAACCAAATAGTCGTTCCAAACTTTGACGATATCGCCTTCATCCACTCCCTGCTCTTGCACATTGGTGATGGATTCTTGCTGGGCACTAACTTTGGCTTCGGACGCAAATCCCATCGGAGAAGCGGGAGCCGCCATATCTGCTGCACCTCCTGCTTTCATTTTAGAAACTACCTGGCGTTTTTTTCTTTCTGCCGAAATGAGATCCGCTAGACCTTGAGTATAGGCCTCAAATTCTTGATCCGAAGAAAAAGGTTTTAAAGTTGGGGATTGGAATTTTTGGAGAAAGTCGGAATTTTGAGCATTGGCTGAAAAACTAAAGATGAAACTCAGAAATATTCCGGCTATTTTTAAACGATAATTTTTTTGCATATCTCATTCTCCTTGTAGGGGCGCTGCTCGCTGCGCCCAATTTGGGGCGTGCCAAGGGGCGCCCCTACGCATATTATTCATACCTCAACGCCTCAATCGGATTTAATCGTGAAGCCTTTCGCGCGGGCCACAACCCAAATACAATGCCAACCCCGGCAGAAAAGACAAACGATAAAAGAACGGCTAATGGCGAAACTACGGCCGCCCATCCTGCTAAGACCGACATTAACAAAGTCGCGGTCCAGCCTAGTAAAATTCCCAAACTTCCTCCCAAGACACTCACCACCAACGCTTCAATTAAAAATTGACTTAAAATATCTTTTCTTTTTGCTCCAATGGCTTTTCTAAGGCCAATCTCGCGAGTTCGTTCAGTCACCGAAACCAGCATAATATTCATGATTCCAATTCCTCCCACTATCAGAGAAATCGTAGCAATCGATGCTAATAACCAAGCGAGAGTTTTACTTGTTTCGGAGAGAGCTGCCTGAACATCTGCCATATTTCGAACTTCAAAGGCATCTTGCAAAGAAGGTGGCATACGGTGGCGTTTAGTCACAAGATTTTTGATGTCGGTCTGGGCTTGAGCCATTAAAGCTGGATCTGAGACTTCGATATCCACAGAATCGACATAATCTTTTCCTAAAAGTCGCCGCATGGCTGTACTGAGCGGAATTACAATCACATCATCTTGATCTCTCCAGGTTGTCGCCCCCTTTTCGGGCAAGACACCGATCACTTGAAAGATGACTTTATTAATTTTAATAAATTCACCGACGGGGTCTTGATTGTTAAAGAGCTCCCTCACTATCGATTTTCCGAGCAAGGCCACGCGCGAGCGCATTTGATCTTCGGCTTCGGTAAAAAATCTTCCATTCACTGGCTCGGCGGCATGCATCGAGGCATAATCGGCCGTCACACCCATAATTTGCGTATTCCAATTCTTATCTTGATAAACCACCTGAGCACGTCCCGAAACAGAAGGTGCAACGCGTTCAATATAAGGAAAATTCGCATGCACTTCGCGGGCGTCTT
>CAYWGE010000272.1:0-2758 GCA_964457215.1 uncultured Pseudomonadota bacterium | reverse complement strand
ATTCAAGAATCAGGCGAGTCTGAATTTGACGATGAGCATCCCTCTGAAGAAACCGTCGATATTGCAAAAGAGTTTGTGCAATATGAAGAAGAGATCTTAAAAACCAAATAAACCAACACCTTCTCAAGTTGACAATCCCCTGTGTTTCTTATTAACCAGAGGGGGTGAAATATTTCCGTCAAAAAGCTTGGGTGATCTTTTTCTTTGTCTTGATTAGTATGGGACAGGGCTTTGGCTTAAGTTATGTCTTAAACTTTTCAAGAGCTTCGGCTGTTTCTTTTCATCCGACTGATCAAATCTTAATTTGCGGACACCAACTCGAAGAAAATCTGCAAGAAAGCCCAAAACCCCAACAGAAATCCCACGAAGAACTTTTAAGCTTACGGGTGGATCCCTTCCTCCCCAGTTTATTTTCATTTCCAATTTTGAAAACCCAAATTCATCTTTCCAAAGAAAATCTTGGCTTTCTTTCTTCCCGCAGTTTTAGTCCGCCTGAAAAACCACCGCGTCTTTTTTCTTAAATCATTTCTGCCTTTATTCTTGATTTAAAAAAGGACTTCCCATGAAATCATTGATTCACGTGTTGTGGATTGTGCTGATTTGCACATTCCCACACTCAAGTTTTGCGCATCACACCACTTCCCATGCGGGAACGGGTTTTGCGCTTTTTAATCCTTTCTCAACCGAATCTCGTCCTCCCAAAACTTATATTGCTCTCGATATAAGCATTGATGAGCTCGATGATCATTTAGGAAGCGTAGCAAAATATCAACTCTCTGGAGAATACGTCGTGCATCCCCGGGTGAGTGTGGGCGCACGCTTACCCTTTGCCACCTTAAACCAAGACTTTCTCCCGCAAGGCTCTTCGTTGGGCGATGTAGCTTTTACTCTAAAATCCCTTTTGTGGAGCGCGCAAGATCCACGCATGGGTCTTACGTTCGGACAGGTCGTCTCTTTTCCCACCGGAAAAAAAGACGAAGGTTATGGCGCAGGAAATGTAATTTTTTCTCCTTACCTCACCTATTCTGCGCAGTGGTTTCATCAATTAGATAGTTTTATTACCCTAGGAACTTCAGTATTGGCGGCCGATCAACCCGCACCAAGCTTAGATTTTTCGACGGGTATTACCGTACCGATCGTTAATGGGAAAGCGCCTTTAAAAATTCTATTAGCGCTTCAAGGATCCACAGCACTCTCCAGCGAAAATTTAGGCGCAGGTTCTACAAAAGCTTTTTTGAACCCGGCTCTTTTTTGGCAACTCACTCCAAAACTCTCCACCAGTTTAGGTGCCCGCGTTTCAGTGATCGACACGCTTCAGCTAAAACCTGGGGTAATTTTATCGCCTCTTTCACCTTTGTTACTCACCGATGTGAAAGCAGGTTTTTTATTTAATACCACTTATGCTTTTTAATTTTTTTAGGAGTCTTTATGAAATCTTTTAAAATATTTTTAGTCTTATTAGCTTTAGGATTAGGCAATTTTTCTTGCAGCGGAACTTCTTTATTAAATCAAAATGAGAACTCAAACAATTCAGGATCTCTTCCTGCGAATACTCTTTTCGCTCAAATCGAAATACCCGCGAACCACAAAGATTTTGAAACAGACGAGTATCGCGTTCATTTGGATCAAGCCGCAATAATTTTAGGAAAAATCAATTTTAAAGGGATTGCGAGCCAAGGCTTGCTGCATGCTCAACATGAAGGGCATGATCATGAAGAGGAAGAAGAGAATCCAGAAAACACCCCACACCAAGAGCCTAGTTCTTGTAATTATCAAAATAGTTTCGACAAATTTATTTATCTTAATCTCTTAGAAAACAATTCGCTTCCTTGCATTCAACTAGTCGCAGGAACCTATCAAGCTCTTGAATTCGAATTTCCAGAGTTGATTAACTCCGACAATACATTACTGCTACCTACTGGCATTACTCACTCCCTTTTCTTGACGGGTTCTGCGCTTCAAGTCAGCTCGGGACGTTTGTACTCTTTTTCGGTTCAAGGAAATTTGAATGAGAAAATTCGCCTTACGCAAAATTTAAACCTGACTCACAATGCCCATCATTTAAAAATCATAATAGAGGTGAAAGATTGGTTTCATGAAATCAATTTTTCAAGTTTGGAAGAACTCTCCGAGAGTGTGGTGAGAGAAATAAGCTTAGAACACAATACTGAAGTCTATGAACACTTAAGCGAACACCTTGTTGATTCTTTTTCTATCGAGTTAGAAGAATAGGCAAAAAAAAGCCCCTCCGTAAAAACGAAGGGGCTTTAATTGTACTCACCATTCCTAGCGAACAGAATCTTTCAATTCTTTTCCGGGCTTGAACTTGGGAACATTAGCAGCCTTAATGTTAATCTCGGCGCCTGTTTGAGGATTACGGCCTTTACGGGCTTTTCTCTTAGAGACTAAGAAAGTACCAAAACCAGTTAAGGTGATTTTGTCTTTTTTCTTAAGACATTTGGTAACTGCCGCGGTGACTGCATTGATTGCATTCTCCGAAGCGGCTTTTGAGAGTTTTGTTTCTTTTGCGACCTGGGCGATGAGTTCTGCTTTTGTCATCTTACCCTCCTCAGTATTGTGGCTCTTCTTTGGGGAAGAACCGGGTTAGTAAAAAATAAAAACTTTTATCTACTGATCGAAACAACTATAATGACTTTGCTTCTTGTCTTTGCCAATCATCGTTGCGGCAAACATTTTTATTTTCTTCGTTGGCGGATTAGGCGGTCGGCAAAGTCCCGGCCATCATACGATCGTTGTG
>CAYWGE010000271.1:0-2802 GCA_964457215.1 uncultured Pseudomonadota bacterium | reverse complement strand
AAGATGGATACCTTTATGTGGTATATGGTTATCGTTTATCGAAAATGAACCCTACTACAGGTGCTGTGATCGCAACATTAGAATTGCCAAGTGGAGCAGCGCTGCCTGAAAACACGGCCTATAATGGATTCGATGCGACACCCAGTGGCATTCTGGTGATGAAGTCTCTTTATCGTCAAGCAGGTTGCGGCTTGCAAGGTCCGGATGCACTAATCAATTGCCCAGATCCGTCGGATGTTCCTGCTTCTGTTCTTGTTTCGGTAAATCCCCAGACGATGAAAGTATTAAGTCAAATCACCTTAACAAACACCCTTGCAAGTCGAGTCACCGTAGCTACTTACAATCAGCAGAATTATGTTTATCTAGTAGGATCGAGTTCCTGGCTTCGCTATTCAGTGAGTACTGCAGGAGAATTTACTTTAGATACTTCCTGGAATCCCGGAACCATTCTTTTGACGGGGCAAACTCCTGGCAGCGCTTTAGTGGTAATGAATGATTGGGTGATCGGCCAAAGTAATGCGTCCCCCTCCGGCACGGCACTTAGCGTGGTGGCTGTAAATCAAGGAAATGCGCTTACCCAATTTTCGGTCCAACCCTTTTTAGGGGATTCAGTTCCACCTTTAGTCGCCACTGCGTTTTTCTTTGCAGCACCTGGTGGAAATCCAGCGATCAGCTGGATGCCATCTCCCGTGTCGGCTGATCCGGAGTCGAGCATTCTCTATACGATGGATGCCCTCCCAGGCGTAATCGCAGCTTACCAACTCAGCTCAACGGGTTTTACATTTTTATGGAAAGCAGTTCAGGTCACCACCGAATCGATTGCTCTCATCGATTCGTCGTCGGAGCGTATTGTAGTGGGAACCGATATTCCTGCGCCTGAAATTCCAGGGAGTAATTCAAATGACTTCGTAGTTTGGAGGAATGCTGCCACCGGTGCGGAAATTGCTCGATCGCCACTTTTACCTCAGGTGACTTCCGCCAGTATGGTGCAACCTTATTATTCTGGCGACATGTTCTATCCAGGCGTGTCGGGTAGCTTGTATAGACTGATGCCTTTGTCGAATTAGCTTTCGCCCGCAAACTCATTTTCCGCTTCAGGCTCTCACTTCCTCCTGCACGGCTACGCCATGCTCGTCGGTCGTCGAACCTCGCGGGTTCTCTTCACGATTGAAACAAAAAATAAAGCCCAGCTTTTTAAGCTGGGCTTTTGTACGTCCACAACCATCCAATGGCTGAACACTGACGCTAAACCTATTCTAAAGAAAATAAATATTAAGATAATTTAAAAGAATCAGAGGGTTATCTTTGGATAAGGCCGAATTGTGAAAAATCGAGAATTTTCAAAGATGAGAAATTGCAGCTTTGATGAGAAAGGAAAATTTATGACCTCCGATAGAGTTCTTTCAGGTTACAAAGAGATTTCTGCCTTCCTGGGCGTTTCGTTAAGGACCCTTCGTAGGCATAGGAAATTGATTCCTCTTTCTCAATTTGGACAAACAAAAGTCATTTTGGAATCTGATTTGGTTGAGTGGATTAAGAGCAATTACAAAACAGCTTTTAAAAAGAAGAAGTCTGGTTAGTGATTTATGGTTAGATTGAATTTTTTATTTGCCTTTTATCAGAACAAAGTAAAAAACTTTATCTCGTTTGTTGTTTAAAAATGGAATGCTAGCGTGTATTCCGTATCTTTAATAGATTTACTCATCAGAATTATCGTGGGCACCTAAAGAAGAATTTTTATGAGCAAGGTGGTGATAAAGAGGTACCGGCATAAGAATTTGTCCGATGACTTGTGCAATTAAAGCGGCAACCATGAAAGGTAAGATGAGATTATGTTGAGAGGTCATCTCCATCACAATCACAACTGCTGTAAGGGGTGCTTGAACAACCCCAGAGAAAAAAGCCACCATACCGATGAGAGCACAAGCCTTTATATTAGAAAAAAAACATAAATGGGCGATGCTGTAACCTATTCCTGCACCAATGGATAGACAGGGAGAAAAAATACCTCCTGCCATTCCTGAGAGATAGGAAAAAATTGTTGTAAAGAATTTTTCGACTCCAAAAAGAAGGGGAAGTTTTCCATTCATGTCATCCATGTAATGTCGAATGATTTCATAACCAGAACCCGCAGTGGTACCCTTGGAAGTCAAAATAAAGATGGCACAAATGAATCCGCACAAAAGAGATTTTATTTGCCAACTTTTCGGAAATAATTTGAAATCTATTTCAGATATTATGCGTGAAAAGATTCCCCCAAATAATCCACAAATTAACGCAATAACAATCGACTCAAATATTATGGATAGTTTTAGGGGTGAAAGTATAGGTTGCCCAAAATAAAGGTAATCTCCCGCCATTGCTTGGGCGATAATTCCTGCGATAATAATCCCCACCATTACGGGTTTTTTGAATTGCGCAAAAGATCCTACAGCAATTTCTTCCAAGGCAAATGTAATTCCAGCTAAAGGGGTGTTAAAAGCTGCAGCAACTCCTGCTGCTGCTCCTGTCACCAAATAGGAATTAAAATCAATTTGAGGTTGATGCTTTTTCATTTTGCGACCCACCCATGCAAACAAGGAGGATGCAATCTGGACGGTGGGACCTTCGCGGCCGATGGAAGCCCCTCCTATGATTCCAAAGAGGGTCGAAATAATTTTGATGCATGCTGTTTTTAAGGAAATCAATGGACTTGTCTCTGCATGAGCGACTTCTCTTTTTGATAAGTCGATTGCTTCCAACACTTGAGGAATACCGCTACCTTTTGCTTCAGGAGAAATTTTAACAACAAGCAAGGTGAGC
>CAYWGE010000270.1:0-2811 GCA_964457215.1 uncultured Pseudomonadota bacterium | reverse complement strand
TTCGCCTTGGCCAAGATCGGCCACAAAGGCAATCACTTCACATTGATATTTTTCTTTGAGCCATTGAATAATAACGGAGGTATCGAGTCCGCCCGAGTAAGCAAGCACTACTTTTTGAATTGGAGGCATAAGGTATGAAGTTGTAAGGCATAGGCAGCAAGTGGTAAGGAAATATTAAACGATTAACTCCTTAACACTCATCACTTAACACTTACGACTTGAAAATCGCCCGCGCTTGGTAGCATGGGCAATAAAGCTCGTCAAGAAGAGGAAAGATGAAAAAAGATATTGGAAAAAAATCCTTTTTTCTAGTTAAGATAGGCAAATGCTAGGCTCTCAAAACCCCATTAAAATTAGCCGTTGGCCGAGTGAAACCCCGCTCACCTGGATTACCGGAATTTTCGCCGCTTTTTTCTGGTTTGTCCTCTTAGTGAGTCTTTTCGGAATTCTTTATGCCCTCTTACTAGGATTAATCTTCTTTTTTGCGCACGTTGGCTTTATCTACCATGTCCGTGGAAATGGAGTTAGGCTTTCTGCCGAACAATTTCCTGAACTTTATAAAAGTGTTGAGGGGCTCTCTCAACGCATGGGTTTTCAGCAAACTCCCGAAGCTTATTTGATTCAAGAAGGTGGCATCTTAAATGCCTTAGCCACCCGTTTTTTTAAGGCCGATCTCATCGTGCTTTTTTCAGAACTGATTGATGCCTGTGGAGACGATCAGGCTGCCCGCGATATGATTATTGCCCACGAGCTAGGGCACTTAAAAGAAGGACATTTGCGCTGGCATTGGTTCTTTCTTCCAGGCTACTTTATCCCTTTTCTGGGTAGCGCCCTCTCCCGTGCCCGCGAATACACTTGCGATCGTTATGGCTTGGCAGGCGCGGGAAACACTGAGGGCGCTTTAAAAGGTTTGGCAATTCTTGCGGCCGGAGCCAAACAAGGACCCCGAATCAACCTCAAAGCTTTTGCCGAACAAGCCCATGTGTTAAATACGGGCTGGATGACATTGGGAGAATGGTTTGCCACCCACCCCCCTCTTTCAAAACGAGTCATTGCCCTCTCTCCGGAGCTCAAACCGAAAGAAGATTACACTCAACGCGGTGTACTCCGTGCTTTTGGGATTATCGGTTTAGTGTATGGAATACCGGTAGCAATCGGCCTATTGATTATTTTGGGGGTTGGCATTTTTCAACTTTCTTCTCCCAAAAAGTCTCACGATCTGAAGGAGAAAGAAAAACAAGAAGAAAACCTCGATCCGTTCCGAGATCAAGCACGGGCGGATGTAAAAAGTTTGGCTACTGTGGCTGAAAAATTTTGGAAATCGACAGGTTCTGCCCCCAACAGTTTAGAAGAACTTGAAAAGCTCTGGAAAAAAGAGCATCCAGACAAAACGCTGCCGATTGATCCTTATAAAAAAGGAAATTACGTTTACAAATTGATCATCGAAGATGGAAAACAAGACTTCGAAATTTCAACACCTGGCCCTGACGGCGAAATCGAGACGGAAGACGATGTATATTTTCTTCATTCTTTAAATGAAGAGCGATTAGAAAAGAAGAAAGAGCAATAAGTAAGGCCGTAAATCCTCTTCATCATCGTCACGAGCGATTGTACTGCAAGGCGAGGCGGTGGGTCCCGTTTTCCACAGCGTACAGAGACGTACGCAAGGAAAAATGGGGGAACCGCAACACCGCAGGACGATTGCATAGTAGGCTAAGAAAAAAAGTCTAATGACCATATGTTACAGTACATGTCTATTCACAGCTTTTAAACAGTTGTGGATAGATTTAGATTTTACAAATGTTTTCAATAGGTTAGTTAAAATTTAAGATTTTATCCACAGAGGCTTTCCACAAGAGGGTATATATGATTATCGGACTCACTGGCAAAAATGCATCGGGTAAAGGAGAGGTCGCCACCTTTTTTAAAGAAGGAGGGTTTCAATATTATTCCCTCTCAGATGTGTTGCGAGAAGAACTCAGTTCGCAAAAAAAACCGATTACTCGTGAAAATTTACTCGAAATCGGAACAGAACTTCGCAAAAAATTTGGCCCGGGAGTTTTGGCTTCGAAGATTTTAGCCAAGCTTGATGTCGATCAAAATTATGTGATCGATTCTTTTCGAAACCCCAGTGAAGTTGAAGCCTTTCGGAGTCAGAAAAATTTTCATTTAATTCATGTGACAGCTCTCCCTGAAACACGTTTTGAAAGAATCAAAACACGAAAACGAGAAAGTGATCCAACCACTCTCGAAGAATTTATCAAACTGGAAGCCCGAGAAGCCAACAGCACCGATCCAAACGCTCAACAACTGGATGCCACTGGGAAACTACGCGATGTGGAAATTGAAAATAACTCCACTTTAGAAGATCTTCATAAAAACTTAAAAGAGATCATCCGCAAACTTTCTTCGGCCCAAACCCGCCCCAGCTGGGACGAATACTTCATGAATATCGCAAAAGTTGTTGCGCTTCGCTCGAATTGTTTAAAACGGAAAGTAGCGGCCGTTATCGTCAAAGATCGCCGAATTATCTCGACAGGCTATAACGGAACGCCGCGTGGTGTAAAGAATTGCAACGAAGGCGGTTGCCCACGTTGCAACAGTTTCGCAAAATCGGGCTCTGGCCTAGAAGATTGTTACTGCTCTCATGCAGAGGAAAATTCGATTACCCAAGCGGCCTATCATGGCGTGAATATTAAAGAGGGAAGCATTTACACCACTTTTTCGCCCTGTTTACTCTGCACGAAGATGATTATTAATTCAGGCATACAAGAAGTGGTTTATTCCCAAGCCTATCCGTTAGGCGATGCA
>CAYWGE010000269.1:2511-2821 GCA_964457215.1 uncultured Pseudomonadota bacterium | reverse complement strand
CATATCGTACGTCCTGCGGCGCAGCATGCCTAAAAAATAGTAGTTAAGTTTAACACTAACCCCCTTACTTCAAAGTAAGGGGGTTTTTTGTTTCAGGGAGGGTTTGAAAATTTTGTCGGAACTCATCCCACTTTTCACTCAGACGGGGTGCCAGCCAACAGCTTACATAGGCTAGAGTCCAACCTGCCAAGATATCAATAAACCAATGATGTCTTAAATAAACGGTAGATGCCCACAAGCTGACGATTAAAGGCAGGTAAATCCAAAACAAAATTTTGAGAAAGAATATATAATCCGATAACATTTGTAT
>CAYWGE010000269.1:0-2501 GCA_964457215.1 uncultured Pseudomonadota bacterium | reverse complement strand
AACAAAATTTTATCTAAGCGGCCCGTATTTCGAAAACGATAAGCAAAAATTAAAGCGACGGTTGAGATGCCGACGTGCAGACTCGGGAAGGCGCCAGCGCTTACCTGTGAAAGGGCGTCCCACCTGGCTTGGAGCATATTGTATAAGAAACCTTGGAGATGCTCTGGAATATAGTGACCTAGTAAAAAATAACGAGGTGGCGAGCAGGGCACGAAAACGTAACCAATAAATCCGGCGATAAAAGCAAAAGTAAGGGCTAAAATAATCTGTTTTAAATCTTTGCGACGATTACGATAAGAAAGAAAATACATCAGCACTAAAGGGAAAATAATATAGAGTGCATAAGTGAAAGCCATGTAATCCGTTAAAAGTGGATGCGCAAAGCGTTGACTCCATTGAGTAAGCTCAAATCCAAAAATTTTCACATCGAGATTCATAATCACTGCGGCATAATCTCTTTTGTAAAAAATTTGAGAAAGATCGTGAAGATTTTCATAAATAAAATCAATGGCGATGAAGGGAATCCAATCTCGAAGGGCATGGAAAATGATTTGAGATAAGGCAATGGTTTGTAGCCCTTTTCTTTTTTGGATTATCCAATAAATACTTCGACTCAAAATCAGAAAAAGCATCATGACAATAGGGGCCACCACCGAGGCTTGTCCCCAATGAATCGATTTGTCGTTCCACCAGAGTGTGCTGAGTAGTAAAATTAAGATAAACCCTAGTAAAAGAATATCGATATCGAGAAAACGCAGGATGCTTTGGCCAAGCTTACGGGGGCTTGCTTTCTCTTCGGAGGCAAGATAGAGAGGAAGAACTTCTTTTTCTTGTGGGGCGGAGATCATGTTTCTAGCTCTATAGGCGAATTTTGAAACCAAAATCAAATTAAATTGCAGGACTATAAAAATGGGATGGAAAGATCATTTGAACCAAGCCTTATTCAAAATAAAGGTAATCCTTTGGTTACCCATTATGCTCATGGTGATCTTTTTCATTTTGATTCAAAATAAACAATGGAACCCCGAAAGCTAGCCATCGTTACCGAATATTTTTACCCGCATTTGGGTGGAATGACCGAGCATGTCTATTTCTTATCAAAACAGCTCGCCCAAATGGGAATCGAAGTAGTAATTATTACAGGTTATGCTGGCCTTTCTTTGCCAGTCTCTTTACCTCCGGGGGTTCGCTTAGTGAATCTTGCCAAGAGTATGACTGTGTTTGCAAATGGTTCGATTGGTAAAATTTCATATGGTTGGGATTTGGGAAGGCGTATCAAAAAGATTTTGGCGGAGGAAAAATTTGATCTAATTCATTATCAAAATGCGCTAGATCCCATCCTTCCTCTTTTATTTTTAAAATATTCTTCGGCAGTGAATATCTCTACTTTTCATACCTATTATAAACACAGTCCTCTCATGGCTATTTTTCGAAACATTGCCCAAAAGTATATTAATAAACTCGATGGCCGTATCGCCGTTTCGGAGGCTTGTGTGACTGCCATGAAACAATATATTACCGGAGATTTTTCGGTGATTGGAAATGGAGTGGATGTCGATTGGTTTGCAAAAGAAATATCTTCTAGAACTTCTCCGCAACCTACAAAAGATATCTTTTTTTTAGGACGTTTAGATCCCCGAAATGGAGTAGGGCGACTGATTCAGGCCTTCCCCTGGGTTTTAAAGGAAATCCCAGAAGCGCGCTTGATTATAGCAGGAGATGGAGCCAGGCGCGCCATGTATGAGAAAATGGCAGGTAGTTTTTTAAATGATAAAATTATTTTTAAAGGAGCAGTAACCTCTGAACGCCCCTCTCTTTTTGCAAGCTCTCAAGTATTTTGTTATCCCGCAGAAATTGCATCTTTTGGCATTACCATTTTAGAGTCCATGGCAGCCGAGGTTCCGGTGGTGGCGCATGATAATGCGGGTTTTCGCGAATTGATTCGTTCGGGTGAAAACGGTGTTTTGGTCAATACATTTCAGCCGCAAAGTTTGGCGAGCGGATTAGTGAAAGTTATTAAAGACAATGTTTTCGCACAAAAGTTAAAAGAAGCCGGAGTCAAAACCGCTCAAAAATATTCTTGGAAAAATATCACCCAAGAAGTCTTAAGTTTTTATAATCAAGTATATCAAGATAAAAAGGGAGAACTCTTTGCCCATTAAATGTTACATTCGTGCCTTTTGTTTGATTGCCGGGGCTTGTTTGGCAGAGTTGTTTTTAGCTTACCAGGTAGGAGCGTATTTCACACAAGGCAGATCGCTTTGGATTTTTTGGCTTTGTTTGTTTTTGGTGCTGAGCTCAACAATTCTTTTTCTTTTTACCCATCTGCTTCCAAATATTTCTTGGTTTCATCCTTTAAGCTCTCGCTTGGATTCTTCTAAAAAAATTTTAGCGTTAACTTTTGATGATGGGCCCAATGAACCTTTCACCTCTCAAATTTTAGAAATTTTAGAGAAGGCTAAAGTCCCTGCTACTTTTTTTGTGCTGGGTAGAAACTTAAA
>CAYWGE010000268.1:0-2824 GCA_964457215.1 uncultured Pseudomonadota bacterium | reverse complement strand
TTAGCTAACCCTGGCACTCCTTCTACCAATATATGCCCGTCCATCAAGAGGCCAATAACCAAACGTTCGAGCAGATAACGTT
The DNA here is from genome assembly GCA_964457215.1 of uncultured Pseudomonadota bacterium. GTDB lineage: Bacteria > UBA10199 > UBA10199 > JADFYH01 > JADFYH01 > CAYLKF01. The sequence continues at coordinate 2,742 of CAYWGE010000268.1, read as the reverse complement.
GACCAATAATCACTTTGCCTAATTCTTCGAACATCGAAGAAATAATCGGGTGATAGCGACGAATCCGCTCCGTGACTTCTTGAATATCAGGTTGCATACCTTATCCACCTTTCTTTAAAAATAACTCAAATTCTATTTCTGGAACGGCTTGAGATGAATCAAGCACCTTGCTGCTTCTAAAAGCCTTGATTCATCTAGCTTTCAAAATGGCGGCAGGAGAGCCATTTTGAAAAAAGTGAAAGAAGTAGAGTTTGAGCTATTTTTTCTTACTCCCAAAACCCTTTTTTCTTCTTCGACTTCTTTTCTTTTTCGAGAGGCTTTGCATTTTCAAGCTCGGCAAACTCCTGCAAAAGTTCTCTCTGACGTTCGGTAAGTAGATGAGGAGTTTTGACGTGCGTCTTCAAAATTAGGTTTCCTTTTTTTCCACCTCGTAAATCGGGAAACCCTTTTCCTTTGAGACTAATCGTTTCTCCCGAATTGATTCCTTCCGGAATCTCTACTTCCACCGTTTCTTCAAATAATTCTACCGCAACTTTATCTCCTAAAATGGCCTGAGTCATCGAAATGGAGAGATCTTTCCAAAGATCTAATCCATCGCGGTGAAATTCTGCATGATCTTTTACGTCTAGAACAACATACAAATCTCCCGAAGGTCCACCTAAAGTCCCGGGCCCTCCCTCTCCTCGCAAAACGAGGCGATTACCGGGCTCAACACCTGCCGGAACTTTGACTTTGAGTTTTTTCTCACGCTCTACGTGCCCCCTCCCCGAACAAACTTTACAAAGCACTTTCACAATTTCACCCTGCCCCTGACAATGCGAGCAAGCACTCGAAATTCGAAAAAATCCTTGCGTATGATAAACCTCTCCGCGTCCTTGGCAAGTAGGGCAAGTCACCGGTTTTGAAGAGACAGGATGTCCTAACCCTTCGCACTCTTCACATTGTTCTTCTTTGCGAAGTTTCACTTCTCGCTCACAGCCGGTGTAAGATTCAATAAACTCAATAGACAGATCGTAACGAAAATCATCTCCTCGGCGAGGACGACGTTTTTTTCCGGCACCGCGACCCGAAAAACCAAAAAAATCTTCGAAGACATCTCCAAATGAACTAAAAATATCTTCTACATTGTGAAAGGGGTGAAAATCGGTGCCCGATAAGCCTGCATGGCCATATTGATCGTAGATTTGCCGCTTTTGCGAATCGGAGAGCACCTCGTAGGCTTCGGAGGCGAGTTTAAAATTCTCTTCGGCCACTTTATCTCCCGGATTTCGATCGGGGTGATATTTGAGTGCCGACTGACGATAAGCCTTTTTAATTTCTTCAATGGAGGCAGTTTGAGAAACTGCTAACACTTCGTAATAGTCACGTTTAGTCATAGGGAGTTAAGAGATATTCATTCTTAAACACTTGTCGAGGATTTTAATAAACTTTTTTCTTCGCTTTGCCTTGACAAGGTCAGAATGAGACTTATATGTGCCCTAATCTTCATTAATATACGCTAGTTAAAATTGTGAACTCTTAATTATTTTTAAAGAAAAGGACAATCTCTTATGGGTAAAATGATCGGTATCGACCTCGGAACCACCAACTCTTGCGTTGCCGTTATGGAAGGCGGCGAACCCAAAATCATCCCCAACCAAGAAGGCGGAAACACCACCCCCTCTGTAGTGGCCTTTACATAAGACGGCGAAGTTTTAGTAGGGCAAGTCGCCAAGCGCCAAGCCGTCACCAATCCCGAAAACACGGTTTACTCGGTAAAACGCTTTATCGGCCGCAAATTCGACGAAGTCTCCGAAGAGATGAAAATGGTGCCTTATAAAGTGGTGAAGGCTCCCAACGGAGATGCTCAAATCGAAATCCAAGGCAAAAATTATTCTCCTCCTGAAATTTCAGCTCGGGTTCTGACAAAATTAAAGCAAGCGGCGGAGGATTATTTAGGAGAAAAAGTAACTGAGGCGGTAATCACGGTTCCTGCTTATTTTAACGATTCGCAACGTCAGGCAACCAAAGATGCCGGAAAAATTGCGGGCCTCGAAGTGAAGCGAATCGTGAACGAACCCACCGCCGCTGCTCTGGCCTATGGTTTAGATAAGAAAAAAGACGAACTGATTGCCGTTTACGATTTCGGAGGCGGTACTTTCGATATTTCAATTCTCGAAGTCGGCGAAAACGTGGTGGAAGTGGTTTCAACCAACGGCGATACCCACTTGGGGGGTGATAATATCGATCAAGTCTTGATTGATTATCTCATTGCCGAATTCAAAAAAGATCAAGGCATTGATGTGAGTAAAGATCGCATGGCCCTTCAACGCTTAAAAGAAGCGGCAGAAAAGGCCAAGATCGAACTTTCAAGCGCCCTAGAAACCGAAATCAATCTTCCTTTCTTCTCGGTGGAGGTCTCGGGCCCCAAACATTTTAACGTGAAGCTTACCCGTGCAAAGCTTGAAGCAATTTGCGAAAGCATCATCTTGAAATCGTTTGAACCCGTGAAAAAAGCCTTGGCCGATGCGAGTAAGAAAACCAGCGATATTAATGAAGTGATTTTAGTGGGTGGACAAACCCGCATGCCGCGCATTCGCGAAGAAGTGAAAAAATTCTTCGGAAAAGAACCCCACATGGGTGTGAATCCCGACGAAGTCGTCGCGGCCGGAGCGGCAGTCCAGGCCGGTGTCTTAACGGGCGATGTGAAAGACATGTTGCTCTTAGACGTTACTCCTCTTTCTTTAGGAATCGAAACCTTAG
>CAYWGE010000267.1:0-2830 GCA_964457215.1 uncultured Pseudomonadota bacterium | reverse complement strand
ATTCAATACCAGGTGAGGTCATCTTGCAATTTCAACTAGCTTTAGCATTCATCCCAGCTGGCAAGATGGCTGTTGTTAAAAATAAGAGAAAAAAAGCGATGGTTCTGTAGTGATTTTTGATTGGATTCATACGTGACCCTCCGTTTGAAAGTTAAAACTTTTTTTTAACATTATCTCAAGAATAGATTCCCGCCCTCACAATCCGCCGTCGGCGGATCACGTGGCGGGAACCCCCTGCGCCCTTTGGGCTTCGGGGACGGCTTCGCTTTGCTTCGCACGTGCACTTGGCGTGTCCCCATTTCGTACACAGCTGTTTCACATTCGGACAGTGATGTAGAAAATTTTCTCTCCAGAAAAATTAAAAATTAGCAAACTCGGGAGTTTAGGTTTTTTTGTTTTTGGCATGTGGGTTGCATTGTCTTTTGCATGATCTTGTCTCCAGACTATCCTGTTTTTCTAAGCGAGGTTAAATCTCGCATTTTACAAGCTCGTATTGGTGCTTCTCGTGTCATAAATCATGAGCTGATTAACTTGTATTGGACTATTGGAAAAGCCATTGTTGAAAAGCAGGAAGCACTTGCTTGGGGCAAGGCGATTGTTGAAAAATTATCTAAAGATTTGCAAAAAGCCTTTCCCGGTTCAAAGGGGTATTCTGCCGATAATTTATGGCGTATGAGACAGCTGTATGCTGAATATTCTGATGTTTCAATTCTGGAACAAGCTGTTCCAGAATTGGCTGGCAAAAGAAGCCATGGGTCAGTTCTGGAACGAATTGTTCCAGAATGGTGCTGCAAAACTAAGTTTATAAATAAGAAAAAGCTACTGCATTGGGAAAAAATGATTGTTCCAATCTTGACTAAGGTCCCATGGGGCCACCATGTCCTCATCTTAAAAAAGATCAAACCATTTACAGAGAGGTTATATTATCTCAAAGCTACGACGGTATTTGGCTGGAGTCGTAACGTTCTCTTAAATCAGATCAATGGGAATGCTTACGGTCATTTTTTGAAAGATGGCAAAACAAGTAATTTTAAACTGGCCTTGCCGACTTATTTGGCAGAACAGGCGGAAGAAGCACTTAAGAGTTCTTATAATTTGGAATTTTTAGGTATCAAGGAAGCTCTTCATGAGAGGAAACTGGAAAGTCGCCTTATTGAGAGACTCAAAAATTTTATTCTAGAGCTTGGCTATGGATTTTGTTTTATTGGGAGTCAATATCGAGTCCTGCTTGGTAAAAATGAATATTTTATCGATCTGCTTTTTTATCACCGATTTTTAAAATCATTAGTTGCTGTTGAGCTAAAAACTGGAAAATTCAAACCAGAGTATGCCGGGAAGATGGATTTTTATCTCAATGTACTCAATGCCTCAGAGAAAGCTCCAGATGATCAGCCATCCATTGGCATCATTCTTTGTGCTGAAAGAGACAAATTGGAAGTTGAATTTTCTTTACGAACTAAAAGCAATCCCATCGGTGTGGCAGAATATAAGCTTCATCAAAGCTTGCCTGATGATCTGAAAGGCAAGCTGCCTACTTCAAATCAATTGATAGAAGGGCTTAAGAGATAAAATAATTTTAATGGCAAATGAGTGGGAGTAGATTCCCGGATGAACAACAAGGAAAGCATCGCGCAATTTATGGGAGAAAAACTATTGAATTACTTTCATCAAAATTGACTAAAGTCTATGGAAAGGGGTGGTTCACCAGTCATCTGTGGCATATTCGTCAGTTCTATTTGTTATATAAAAAGCGCCAACCTCTAAAACTGCACACAACGTGTGCAGAATCAAAGAGCTCTCACATTCTGCACCTTACCCCTTGAAAACCGCCAAATTTTTGCTTCACGCTATAAATTATATTTGCCAACAGAGTCTGAGCTAAAAGCCGAGCTCAAACGTGAGATGAAATATCTTCGGACAGTAGTGAGTGAGAATAAGCTCCCGCCTACTTACAAGAATACCCGATAATCCAAATTAAAAATCTTGGCTAAGCGTTTGGCTAGGGATTTTCCGATGGTACGTTGGCCTGATTCGATTTGGGAGAGGTTTCCTTGAGGCATCTTCAGTTTGTCAGCTAGTTGTGTTTGGGTGAGATCTGCCATTTTTCGGGCAGACTTTAACATATAAGCGGCTTCTCCTCCGGCAGCATTCATTCTCTTTTTGGCTCCTTCACGCCAAGGCTCCGAAGGTTCTTCGTATCCCTTTAGCAAAATAAGAATCGGCTTAACCTGCTTGGAAGGTACGTGAGTAAAGCGTAACATTTTATTCCCTAACCTAATTTGTATCTCAGTAAGGGGCTTTTTCATGGCTGCCGACATAGAAATTTTTTATATCAAAAAATGATATATGTCAATTATACGGTGAGCTACGTTATCTGTGGATTGTTATCGGTCAAAGGAGAAGGTAGAGTTGCTAATATTTTAAAAAATGAGCAGTGCTGTGAACGGTTTCAGGGATAGTCTATATTTCGTACATAACTGTTTCATTTTCGGACAGTGCTGAGGAAAAGTCTGGGAGCGGGGTGTCAGATGGGAGCCCCCTACGCTGCGCTCGACCGCGGTTTTCGCTTTAAGCTCCAACCACTTCCTCGTCGCTGCTTACGCCATGCTCCTCGGTCGTCGAACAAGATTTCTTTCCCTGCCATGCTCCACAAAATAAAAAAACCTGCCAGGTGGCAGGTTTTTTATTTTTAAGGATGTGGCACCGTTTACTTCGCAAACGGCACACACATTTTTCTAAGTTTCTATCCTGCTATGCAGTCTATAGCCTAAGAAAAATGTGGTGTCTCTGGGAAAAAGTTCGAACCTGGTTTGTGAATAATTGGGATAAG
>CAYWGE010000266.1:0-2840 GCA_964457215.1 uncultured Pseudomonadota bacterium | reverse complement strand
TAAGTCTTCTCATTAACCTTTATACTTTCATTCTTGCTGTCTCATTTATTGTTTCGTGGGTGAATGCCGACCCTCATAACCCGATTGTTCGTTTCTTAAGACAAATGACAGAGCCCGTGCTCACACCTCTTCGGCGACGACTTCCCAGAAGTTTTTACAAGTCTTCACTCGACTTTACTCCTTTGATCCTTCTTATTTTTCTTATTCTTTTAGAAAATGTAGGCGTCTCCTTGCTCTATGAATGGGGCCAATCTTTTTTAGTGCAGCGATAGAAGGGCCATAGAACATAGTCTGAATGCGCTCAAATGGCTCTTAGAGCCCCCCTCTTTTACCCCTCCTGAGGTAGTTAGTCTCCAGCCTGTTTACTCATTATTTTTTTAGTTATTTCAGCCCCCTAGATAAATCTGTAGACTTTAAACCCCATATATTTTAGTTCAGTAAAATTCGATTGCCTTTACTATCTTAAGAAGACTAAAATTTTAGAGTTCATCTTAATTTTTTACGGAAAGAGCCTCTTGGCAAGGAATTTGATCTTACCATCTACCGCCTGAAAGAGAGACTCTCCAGAGCGACTTTTAAACTTATGAGTGATTTTCAGCCGAAACCATTTGGAAAATATTTTTTAATTGAAAAGCTAGCCACCGGCGGAATGGCCGAAATTTACAAAGCCAAAACCTTTGGAGTTGACGGCTTTGAAAAGCAACTCGCCATTAAACGCATTCTTCCCCACTGCTCGAACGATAAAGAATTCATCCACATGTTGATTGACGAAGCAAAACTCTCGGTTTTGCTTTCTCATACAAATATTGCGCAAGTCTTTGACCTAGGAAAAGTAGGAGACGACTATTTTATCTCTCTGGAATTTGTGGACGGAAGTAATCTGCGTGAAGTGATCAATCGATGCCAAGAAACCGGAGAAATTCTTCCGGCAGAAATTGCTGTCTATATCATGAGCGAAATTTGTAAGGGCTTAGATTACGCGCATTCTAAAAAAGATTCCGACGGAAACCCTCTTAACATTGTGCACCGCGACGTCTCTCCTCAAAATGTTCTCATCAGCTATGAGGGTGAAGTAAAGATTGTGGACTTCGGGATTGCTAAAGCGGCCATGAATATGTCCCACACCATGGCCGGAGTGCTCAAGGGCAAGATCACCTACATGTCTCCTGAGCAAGCACTTGGCAAACCCGTCGACTATAAAACCGATATTTTTTCGGCAGGTCTCATCCTTTACGAACTTCTAACGGGCAAGAAATTTTTTACCGGTGATACCCAATTCGAAGTCTTGAAAAAAATTCGAAGCACGCGCATTACCGAGGCGTCTTTTCCGGATTCGATTCCAGCCGGCTTGAAACCGATTCTTGCAAAGGCTTTAGCTTACTCACAAAAAGATCGTTTTGAAAATGCCGGAGACATGCAGTTAGAGCTTACCAAATATTTATATTCTACTTATCTGGATTTTTCTCCTCGTAAACTTTCAAATTTAATGCGTCGTCTCTTTGCCGATGAAATTCAACGTCGAAAAACTCCCAAAAAAGAAGAAGCAGCGCTCGATTCTCAAACCCGATCGATTTTATTAACCGCAGCCGAACAAGAAAATATTGTTCATCGCACCGACGCCGACAAAACAAATATCGACAATACGCTTCGACGCACTCAAACTCAGTTTCCCGGAGGTGGTACGGGAGAGCCGACCAACCCTGCTTTGAGTAGTGGGAGCCCTTCTGCAAACACCAATTCCGCACTCTACCCTCCTCCCGGACGAAATTGGTGGAGAATTTTAACCTTAGTCATCCTCTTTCTTATTTTGGGAGGCGGAACCTTCTGGGCTTATCGTGAATATTTAAGGCCTCCGTCCCAAGGACAAAGAATCGGAGTCTTAACCATCAACTCTGTTCCGCAAGGCGCGAAAATTTATTTAAACGATAAAGACACTCAACTTCTAACTCCTGCAACCATCTCAAACATCGATTTGAATATCAGTCAAAAAGTAACCTTGAAAAAAGAAAAGTTTTCGGAATGGAGCCGCCTTGTTACGCTTATTTCTCCACAACCTTTAAGTATCGAAGCCACTTTAGAAACTGTGCCCTCCGGTTCTATTTCAGTTATCACCCATCCTGAAGGTGCGAAGATGTTTTTAGATGGCAAAGAACTCAAAGAAGCCACGCCTGGACAAATCCCGGATTTAGAACTGAATAAAACTTATACTTTAAGATTAGAAAAAGAAGATTATCGTCCGGTTGAAGAGCGCATCACCATTTACTCTACCGAAACCGTAAAATACGATAAAAAATTAGAAGAAATTAAATATGGAAGTGCGGAGGTGCGAACTACTCCGGCTGGAGTTAAGATTTATCTCAATAACCAAGATACGGGTCTAATGAGCCCCAATAAAATTTCAAAATTAGAGGTGGGTAAGACTTATACAATTCGTCTCTCAAAAGATAAATACCGCGACATTTCTCGCAACATTGAGATTACCAGTGAAAAGCCCATTGTCTTGACAGAAAAACTTTTGAGTGAAGAAGAAATTAAAAAGAAAGAAGAAGAGGATAAAAAGAAAAAAGCAGAACAAGACAAAAAAGCCTTAGAAGACGCCATCAAAAAAGGACTGCCTGTTCCCACTCCGACACCTACTCCCACTCCCACTCCAACACCAACCCCCACGCCAACACCCACCCCGACACCAAGTCCTGGGGGTACTGAGAAACCTTCTGCTGGAGAAAACCCAAAACCAGACGGCACTGGGCCTGCCTACATTGCTTTAAACTCTAATCCAGGCGGCGCAGAAGTTTTTATTAATGGAGAACGCAAAGGCTCTACTCCCGGCAAATTTCAGG
>CAYWGE010000265.1:0-2857 GCA_964457215.1 uncultured Pseudomonadota bacterium | reverse complement strand
TTCTGTCTCTCAACATCTTAAGCAAATCCATCCGGAGCTTTCTGTAGTGGAATTTGTTCGTTATCAAGTGGGTGAAGGATTGGCAAAAAAGAGCGAAGACTTCGCTGCGGAAGTGGCGAAAGTAGCACAATCTTAAATGTAAGGTGCGGTGGTAATTATGGCTACTCCTCAATATAAACGTGTGCTTTTAAAACTCTCGGGCGAATCGCTCATGGGACCCAAAGGCTTTGGAATCGATCATGAGGTGGTTCAAAAAATTTCTTTGGAGCTGAAAGAAATTCAGGAAATGGGAGTGGGCTTAGCGGTTGTAATTGGCGGCGGCAATATCTTTCGAGGAACCAGCGAAGAAGCCGGAGGCATGGACAGATCAACTGCCGATTATATCGGGATGCTGGCCACGGTCATGAATGCCATGACTCTTCAAGATAGTCTTGAAAACTTGGGTGCCCACACTCGAGTGCTCTCGGCTATTGAGATTCAAAAAGTGGTTGAGCCTTATATTCGGAGGCGTGCCATGAGACACCTTGAAAAGGGCAGAATCATTATTTTGGCTGCAGGCACTGGAAATCCTTATTTTTCAACCGATACCGCCGCTTCTTTACGTGCGATGGAAATTCGTGCAGATATTATTATGAAGGCCACAAAAGTAGATGGAGTTTTTGATAGCGATCCCTTTAAAAATCCTAATGCTCAGATGTTTGATAAGTTGAATTTCTTAGAAGTATTAAACAAAAATCTGAAAGTAATGGATTCAACGGCGATCTCGCTTTGTATGGATAACCAAATGCCTATTTTGGTATTTAATCTTTTCAAAGGGGGGAATATCCGTCGAGCAATCCTGGGCGAAAAAGTAGGAACCTTAGTTTCATAAATTGATTTTCAACAAAAAGGAGCGTCTTTTATGAGTGATGCTGTTTTGACTGAACTTAAGCCCAAACTCGAAAAGTGTATTAAAGCTTTTCAGACCGATCTCCAAAAAATGCGCACCGGACGCGCTTCGCTGGCAATCTTAGAAGATATTCGAGTGGATTATTATGGAGTTCTTACTCCCATCAATCAAGTCGCTACCTTAAATGTCCCTGAGCCCCGTTTAATTACCATTTCGCCCTGGGACTCTAAAGTTATTCCCGATATTGAAAAGGCAATTTTAAAAGCAGATTTAGGGGTGAGTCCAGTCAATGATGGAAAACTGGTACGTCTTCCGATCCCGCCTTTAACCGAAGAACGTCGAAAAGATTTAGTGAAAATGGTAAAGAAAATGGGCGAAGAAAGTAAAGTAGCCCTTCGTCATGGTCGTCGCGAAGCCATGGACCAAATCAAAAAATTAGAAAAAGACAGCCATTTACCCCAAGACGAAGCAAAACATTTGAGTGAAGAGGTCGAAAAAGTCATTCATCAATTCGTTGAACAGATTGATAAAATGGTAGAGCACAAAGAAAAAGAACTTTTAGCTGTTTAGTCTTTCATTCAATTCCATGACAGAAATCGATCTTAAAAAAGTTCCCCAGCATATTGCCATTATTATGGATGGAAATGGTCGTTGGGCGACCCGCCAAAATCTTCCTCGTCTTGCGGGGCACAAAAAAGGAACTGAAGTCGTTGAAGAGATTATTCCTTATGCCAAAAAACTTGGGGTGAAATATTTAACGCTGTATGCGTTTTCGCGCGAAAACTGGAATCGTCCTGCCGATGAGGTTTTGGGCCTCATGAATCTCTTGATCGATTTTTTAGTGTCTAAACGAAAAAAACTTCTCGAATATCAAGTCCGTCTTACCACAATCGGTGAAATTGATTTATTGCCTAATCCCGTTTTAAGAGAACTGCGAGAGAGCATGGAGGTCACTCAATCTTTCACAGAAATGCGGGTGATTTTGGCTCTTTCTTATGGTTCGCGAAATGAAATTGTTCAAGCTATCGAACGACTCATTAAAAAACGTTTTGAAGGACCCAATCCTTTTGCAGCAGTCAGCCCAGAAGAGTTTGCGCAGTATCTAAGCACTCAAGATATTCCGGATCCAGATTTGTTAATTCGCACCAGTGGAGAACATCGCATTAGTAATTTTTTACTGTGGCAAGCGGCGTATGCAGAACTTTATTTTACAGAAACCTTATGGCCTGATTTTAATAATCAAGAATTATTAAAAGCTATTGGGGAATATCAAAATCGGGAAAGGCGGTTTGGTCTGACCAGTGATCAAATCCGCGAATTTTAGGAGGCTATTTGGTTCTCGAGAAAAGTCGACTCATTTCAGGGGTTCTTTTAGCTGTTTTTTGTGTTTTTCTGATTATCTATGCACCCCTTTGGTTGTTTAAGGTCTTTATTTTGGCGGTTGCAGGACTTTGCTTAAGAGAATTTATGGGGCTCGCCTTGCCCAAGCTTCCTTCTTCTGCTCCTCTATTAGGAATTCTCGCAGGTCTTTTCTTTTCAGGAGTCATGCTTTTTGCCGATAAAGGCTCTGAACTCTGGATGGGAAGCTTAGCCTTAATTTTAGTCGTGATCTTTGTATACTATTTAGTCGTGCATGAAGATCTCCATCAAGTGTTGTCTCAAATTTCTATCACATTACTCGGATGCATTTATATTGGCTGCTTTTTTTCCTACGCAGGACTTCTACGCGGTTTAGAGCATGGCGTGTTTTGGGTATTTTTTGTCGCAGGTGCGACTTTTTTTGCTGATACCTCCGCTTATTTTATAGGCCATGTTTTTGGTCGTCACAAACTGGCTCCGGATGTTTCTCCAGGTAAAACCATTGAGGGCTTAATGGGCGGGGTTTTAGGAAGTTTAGGCGCAGCTTTACTTTGTCGATTTTTATTTTGGCAGAATTTTGCTTTAGGCCATTGTATTACGCTCGGAATT
>CAYWGE010000264.1:0-2874 GCA_964457215.1 uncultured Pseudomonadota bacterium | reverse complement strand
ATTATCCTTCGAGTATCTGCATCTACTTCATTTCTTAAAACTTTCCGGAGATTTTTAATGGCTCTTGTTTGAATATCTTGAATTCGTTGTGGGGTTACTCTTCCATTGGGTTGGTTTTTTGCAATGTCAGCCAGTGTTCGGCCCTCTACAAAACGTTGGATGAAAACTTCGGCCTGGCGGGGAGGAATTTTATCTAAAGCACGCTGCAGTGATTGATAGCTTTGGATCTGAGCGGGGTCAAAGGTCTCAGACATTGGGATGAGTGCATAAAAATTACGCGTATCTCCCTCAGGGGCAGATTGCCGCGGAAGATCGGCGCTAAAGCTAGGATCTTGTCGATGGATTCGGAGTTGCTCTAAGGTTTCTTGTGAAATCTTGAGTTCTTTACAAATCTCTCTATCAGTTTTGCCAATCGCTTCAAGGTGGCGTACTTTGGGGAAGAGATCGTAGAGGTAAACAGGTATTCGAACAGTCCTTCCCATGTTTTTCACATGCCTACTTTGAGCTGCAAAAACCCAAGCCTCTAAATAAGTAGCAAAAAGATTTCCTCTTTCAGGTTCAAAGCCTTCAATCGCTTTTTCAAGCATAATTAAGGCCGCTTCTTGAATGAGATCTTCTGTATCGATTCCAGCTCTTCGTTGATTGGTGGCAGAAGTTTTTCCACGGGCTTCTCGCTCAAAGAATTCCCAATGAGTTTGAGCAAGCACACCTTTTGCTCTGCGACTTAAAACATGCTCTGCAGGATAGAAGCGGAGAATCGCAAAGATTTCCCGCTCATGCGCTAAGCGTTCTTCAACATAAAGTGCGTGATATTTGCGAGTGTCTAAAGCTTCTAAAGATCTTAAAAACCTTCGATCCCCTTCTTCTCCATTAGGTCGTGGCGGAGCATCAACCACTGGAGCTCGTGGTTTAACCTTTACAAGGGGCTCAGGAGGGGGAGGAGGTGTAGCCGCAGCTGGAGCAGGTTTTTGAGCGGCTTCTCTTGTTTGACGGGCGAGTGAAGAGGGCGCAACCCGATGAACCCTTTTTTGAAGAGGCCAGATGATCTCGAAAACTATTTTCTCAAAAATACGCAAAGCGTGTTGTTCAAAATTTCCGTTTTCTAATTTGTATTCCAAGCAGGCGCGTTCACAAGCTTCATTAAAAATTGTATCAGGCAAGTCTCGAATTTCCGGATTTATTTCAGCAAGCTTTCCAGCTCTCACAATAAAAAGACGACGCAGTTTTTGACGTGTAGAGATCGGAATTGCTTGATGGGATGAAGGAGTAGTTGCGGTGCCACGCCCAGCCGGTTCGTTTTCCGGACGAGCGAGTTTGTGTGCTGGCCCTCGGCGTTGGAGCCCATGACGATGGGTAGCACGAGTAGTGCCGACAGTTGTATCGGGTACCGAAGTTTGTGGAGTTCTTCTTGGAACATGCGAAGGAGGTGTTGTGACTGGCTGAGGACTAGCGTCTATTCTTCCTACAAAAGAAATATCCCCGATTTTTAAAGGAGGGCGTACGAAAAAAACCTCGGGATATTGGTCAAAAATTTCTAATAAATAATCGACGGTGCTTCTTGCCGAACTGCCTCGCGTTTGGCGTTGATTTTCAAGAATAGAGAACAAGTCTTCCACATCTTCGCCAATATCAATTTCTTCGGCAGTCAAGCGTTGCAATTGAGCGTCATTTAAAACACCCACCCGATGGAGTTGCGCCAGAAAATTCGCGTCTAATGTAGTGAGTGGAAAATTTCTAAACTGCCCAATTCTCAAAATAGGAGTCACAGCGTCGACATGTCGTGCAAACGAGACTAAGGCGCCCACGGGTTCTGTGGGGGCCGTGATGAGTTCGCCCGGAAAGAGCTCTCGCATCTGGCTCAGCCAAGAAACAAAAAGACGCTCGGCAGAACCCCGGGGTAGATCCGAAGCCAGACGAATGGTGAAAAAGTGGACGCTCGGGCTGACTGTTCCCTCAATGGTTTCCACATCAGTCGGTGCGATTTTATAAACTAAGGTTACTCGAGAAGCGAGTCGGTAGTTAGTATCAAAATCTTTTCGAGCAAGAGAATTTCGAAGACTTGCCAGAGTGTTTGGGTTTTTTAGATTTCCATATTGTTCCACCCAAAGGGCATGGCTTACTCCATCTTCATGGTGCACATGCAAGATGACATAATTTTCATCGGGAGTGGAACGAGGAATCCCTGCCGCTTCCAGCCAAGTTTGGATCGACGCCTCAGAAGTATCCGAAAGGGTTCTAAAATTTGCTTGGGCGCTTACATAAGGATGTTGAGGGGGAAGTAGCTCCGCAGCAAGAACTGGATCAATTAAATCAGAAGCCAGAATTTGCGTGACTTGTCTTGCGCCCACTTCATCGACTTGTCCTGTTCGCCCGGTTGCTGATCTTACATTTACACTTAAGCCTGGAGCCGGTAAACCGCGGACATTACAAAAATCGATATCAGAAGGAGGGGTGTTACCTAATTTCCCATGACCGATGACGCGGGCTGGATATAATCCGTACTCGACGTGATGTTCATTAGGATCCATGAATCCACTGCGAGCAAGTCGTTCAAGTATTTCCATCTCAGTAATTTGAACAAGATTTAAAGCGAGATTGTGCAGTTGGGCCTGAACTGCGATCCAATAAGTGAGAGTGCTCCAAAGACCCGGATCCATCCTTTCGACATGAATGGCCTGTCGAGTGAGGGCATGAGGCGTGTAGTAAAGCACGACCATCCCGGTTGCTTTACTCCCTGTTTCTGAAACTTCAAAAGTTTTACCCGTGCTTGAACCTGCCACGCTTGGATGTGCGGGCGCCACATTTATTGGCCTAAGAGAGATTGACCTCCTTTCACCTCTCACCGTTCGGTAAGCTACTACTTGGGCATCTGGA
>CAYWGE010000263.1:0-2883 GCA_964457215.1 uncultured Pseudomonadota bacterium | reverse complement strand
TCTTTCCTCAGCTTCTCTTTTGCAGCTCGGGTTTTTAGCTGGTAGTTTGGTAGTAGTGCTCCGTTTAGGAGGAATTTTAGGCGCCAGTTTCTATGGAATTACTCTAGTAAGTAGTTTTTTTGCCTTTACTGCACCAGAGAATTTGAAATCGTTATGGGCGAAGCTTATTTTTTCAGCGGCCCTTTTAGTAATAGGTCGAGCGGCGATTCAATATTATTTATTACAAAGTGGGTATGCTTCTCTAGGGGTAGTGGTGAGCTTGCCTTATAGTTTTTTACTTCTGTTTTTAGGTATCGCCATTCCTTTAGCGTTGCAGCGCATGAGCGAAGAAAAAGATCTGTCTTGGGCTCTATGGCTCGCTTTTAGTTTATTGCTTCCCTTAACTTTAGGTTTTATTTTTCATACCCGCGCGCTTGCCGCATTTTTGTTAGGACTTGTTTCTTCGAGTTTTATTGTTTTTGTGTTGTGGAGAACCTCTTTTCGCTTGGGCTATTTGGTTTATTTAAATCTCATCGTCGCTTGCGCCGCACTTCCTTACTTTGTGCAATATTCCTATTTAGGACGTTTACCTCGCGTAGGCCTATTAACCGGGAGTGCTTTACTCTTTGCTCTCGCTTTTGCTTTGCAGTGTTTTGGGAATAACCCGAAATTGAAGGGCGAAAAGTGTTTGGGCTAAGTGCACGATGGGTGTTTTTAGCTTTATTTTTGTCTTTTTTTATACCCTTTTCAAGTTTTGCAGCACCTTCTTCTCAAGAGTTGCAAACTCAAATTTCTCAAACAGTCTCTAGTTTTTTGAAGCAACGTCAGGGAATCATCTTTCTGTTAGATCTTCAAAATTCTTCACAACAGATTTATGGGAATAGGGAGCTCATTCATCAATCTTTTTTGCCTGGCTCAATCATGAAACTTTTAGTGGCTGAAGCAGGGCTTGAAGCAAATCCCCCTCACTTTGAATGTAAAGGGCGTCTTAAACTAAACGGAAAACGACTCAATTGTTGGAGCTCTAAAGGGCACGGTTCTTTAGAGCTTCCTCAAGCCTTGGCTTTTTCTTGTAATCTTTATTTTATTCATTGGGCTGAAGAGTTGGGGGCTCTACGCTTGATCCAAGAGTTTTCGAAATATTTTTTAGTTTCTGAGGACTTACAGAAAGTATTAAAAGAAAACTCTTTAAATTTAGCCCGTTTTGCAATTGGGGATTTTCCAGCCTTTCAAGTGAGTCCTGAGCACATGATGGAGTTTTGGAAACGCTACCTAAAAGAACTTGAAAAACCTTCCTACGCGCCCATTCGGCAAGGCTTGCTTCGGGCTACCGGTGAGGGGACGGCGCGCAAAAGTCATCACCAGAGACTAGAGATTTTGGGAAAAACGGGCACAGCCGATGCGTTGTCGTCTCACATCAAAACCCATGGTTGGTTTTTAGGGGCGGCGCCTGCTCTTCATCCACAATTTGCGGTGGTCATTTTTCTAAAGAATGCTTATGGTTTTGATCAAGCTGCGCAGTTAGGGGGGGCAATTTTTCAAATTATTTTGGAGTTTGGACTGTTGAAATGAAACATTTCACCTTACAAAAAAGAGTTTATTTCTTATTTTTATTTCTTTTTTTCTTTCTTCTTTCCCATTCTGCCAATGCGCTTTTTGATCCCTTAATTAAGGTGAAAGTTTTTTCTCGCTATGTCCTAACCCAAGTCGAAGTTCAGGCCCCTCTGGCTAGACTTCAAGTTCTGCAAAGATCCCAATGGGATTCTGCTCTAACGCCTCCCGATCTACCGTTTGAAATTTTAGTACAGGGGAAAAAACTGCGTTTGAATATGGGGGGTGGTAAAGAAGTGGATCAAATCTCGATTGATCCCGCACGAGGAAGTACGGTGCTTGTGAAGGCAGGGGAAATTCAAAAAAAATTTTCGGGTAAACTGTTAATCCGCGTACATAAGAAGGAATTAGAAATTTTAGAGGAGATCCGTTTAGAAGACTATGTGCGCGGAGTTTTAGAGTCGGAAATGCCCCAAGGTTTTCCGCCTGAAGCCTTGAAGGCGCAGGCGATTTTAATTCGAACTTACGCGCTGGCGAATGTGAAGCGACACCAGCTCGAAGGATTTGATTTGTGCGATCTGACGCACTGTCAGGTTTATGGCGGAAAAAATCTCAATTATCGAAGTTTAGAAGAGGCCGTGCAGGCCACACGCGGAATCTTTTTGGCTTATCAATTAAAGCCTATTCAGGCTTTATATCATTCGACTTGCGGTGGGCATACCAGTGCCAATCAAAAAGTATTTGAAGGTCCTGCGCTTTCTTATTTGCAGGGAGTAGACGACGAAAAGTGGTGTAGCAAATCTCCTCATTACACTTGGGAGAATTCTATTTCGATTCCCATTTTGTCGGAGGTTTTGAAAAAAGATTCGCAAACCAACCCTAAGGGAGAAGTGCAAGGTTTGAAAATCGCGGACGGAGAAAGCGGGGGGAGGGTTTTTGAGTTGGAAATCGAAGGAAAAAGAAATGCTAAAGTTGCTGCCCTTGATTTTCTTTCGGTGGTTGGGCGTTATTTGGGTTGGAATATTTTAAAGAGTAATTGGTTTAGTGTGGAAATTAAAAATAATGAGGCCGTTTTTTCAGGACATGGATTAGGGCACGGGGTAGGGTTTTGTCAGTGGGGGGCCAAGGGAATGGCTGAAGCCGGGAAAAAATATAACGAGATTTTGTTTCATTATTTTCCAGGAACTCAGCTGGTGCAACGATGAGGTTTTGGTTAGTAACAATTTTTTTTCTATTGCCTTTTAATGGGTTAGCGCTCAGTTCTCTAGAAATATTTCAAGAAATTAAGCAAAAGCCTCTTTTGCAAGAACAGTTAAAAGCCTGGGTTGCTTATTCAATTGCGAAGAATTATCA
>CAYWGE010000262.1:0-2886 GCA_964457215.1 uncultured Pseudomonadota bacterium | reverse complement strand
CAGTTCGAATTTCTGAATCTTTTAGAATTAGGAAGTGAGCACGAACAGCAACATCAAGAGCTGCTCATGATGGATATTCTCCACATCTTTTATTCGTATTTTTTCTCTTCTGTTTATTCTCCAAAAATAAAAAAAGAGGCGGAGGCAATTTATTTCCCTCTTCATTGGCATCCTTATTCCGAGGGAATTTATGAAGTGGGGGCCTCTAAAGATACTTTTAGCTTTGATAATGAGAATCCGCGTCATCGAGTTTTTCTAGAAAATTTCGCATTGGCTTCTCGGTTGGTCACGAATGCCGAATATCTCGAATTTGTTCAAGACGGAGGATATAAAAATCCTCTCCTTTGGCTCTCAGACGGATGGGATTGGGTCCAAACTGAGAAATGGAATGCACCTCTTTATTGGGTGAATGAAGGTGGAGATTGGTTACAAATGACCTTGAATGGACCACAAAAGATTGAGCCATATGCGCCGGTTTGTCATGTGAGTTATTTTGAGGCAGATGCTTATGCGCGTTGGAGAGGAAAACGTCTGCCCCGCGAAGAAGAATGGGAAATTGTGGCCGATGGAAAAACAATAAACGGAGTTTTTTTAGAATCTAATACTTTTCAGCCTCAAGCTTTAAAACAAGACTCCTTTTCTTTCCCCTCTCAACTTTGGGGAGATGTTTGGGAATGGACTCAAAGCGCTTACTTACCTTATCCGGGTTTTAAGCCGTTTGCTGGCAATCTGGGCGAATACAATGGCAAATTCATGTGTAATCAATTCGTGCTCCGGGGTGGGTCATGCGTGAGCCCTCAAAACCATCTGCGTGCGAGTTATCGTAATTTTTTTCCACCTAAATCACGTTGGCAGTTTTCGGGAATCCGTTTAGCGGAGGATGCGTGAGCCTCTTTTTTAGCTCTGCAACAGAATTTGCCTATGGGTTTTTATCACTCTAACACTGTCAAAATCGACCTAAGAGAAGAAATATTAGAAGGCCTTCGTTGCCCTCAAAAAGTTTTGTCTTCTAAATTTTTTTACGATGAGATGGGCTCTTCTTTATTTAACCAAATTTGCAACTTAGAAGAGTATTATCTTACACGTACCGAAACCAAACTTTTGCAAAAGATGAGTTGTGAAATTGCCAATATCTTGGCTGAAGAGTGTCATCTGATTGAATATGGGTGTGGTAATTCGGAGAAGATCAAGATTTTGCTCAATGCCTTGAGAAATTGTAAAAGTTATACGGCAATTGATATTTGTGAAGAAGCACTCTTGGAATTAACCACAGATCTCTCGCTTAGTTATCCAACACTTTCTGTTACTGCCATTTGCAGTGATTTTACTTCATATATTCTTAAAAAGCAGGATTCTTTTTCGCAAAAGAAAATTGGATTTTTCCCGGGCTCTTCGATTGGAAATTTTACTCCCCAGCAAGCTATAGAATTTCTTCAAAATGCCCATGAAGCTGTGGGAGAGGATGGTGGTTTCTTGATTGGAGTGGATCTTAAAAAAGATTTAAATCTCCTGCATAAAGCTTACAATGATTCTCAAGGTGTGACGGCTGCTTTTAATAAAAATATTTTGAAACGTGTGAATGGTATTTGCGGGAGCAATTTTAATAGCGATGGTTTTGAGCACTTTGCTTTTTATAACGAACAAGAAGGTCGTATAGAAATGCATTTAAAAAGTTTATTGGATCAAATGGTTTTGATTGGTGAAACAAGTATTTCCATCAAAAAAGGTGAAACGATCCATACAGAAAACTCTTATAAATACACTCCCGAAGAATTTCAGCACTTGGCGCTTAAGGCTGGATTTAATCCTAGCCGAGTTTGGCTTGATGAAGACCAATATTTTAGTATTCATTATCTTCAAGCCTAACTGAATTTTTTAATCTATTTTAGATTGCAAGATTCTTTGCAGCTCCAGGTTGCATTGCATTTTGTTTCATATTTAGTGGTGTCATTTTTATAATCTTTTGCGCGAATACAGTACAGGGTTGGATTGCTTTTCAAGAGATTGGTAATATTTGCCGAAGCTTGGCAAACCCCTTGTTCTGTCGTGTTAAATTTTCCTACTTTCTGATTCGGGATAATAAAATCTCTGTGAGGGTTTTCACATTGGCAATGGATTTCCATCACCCGGCAAGGCCCATCATTTGTTAGTTTCTGTTGAGTTTGCGCCTGTGAAAAAGAAGTTAATAAAAGTAAAAAGGCTGCACTTAAAAAAAATGATTTCATGGGTATTCTCCTTATTTTAAGATTTTAAAGGTTTTTTAGGTAATCATTCAACGATTATGTCTTAACGGAGAAAGATTGCAGGTTTTGAGAAAGGCGTTAAACTTATAAAGGTATTATATTGAGTTTAAACCAATCAATTTGAAGGTGCTGCCATGAGATGGGTTTCTCAAAGTAAAATGATTCCGGGCTTTTTACTCGCTCTCTTCTTCTTTCTCGCGATTAGTATTTATTCTTATCGTGTATCTACTCATTTTGCAGAATCGACTTATTGGGTAGATCATACCTATCAAGTGTTATTGGGATTGGAGAATATTTCTTCTTCTTTAAAAGATATGGAGAGAAATACGCGTTCTTATTTTTTAACAGGAGAAGAAGAATATTTAGAAAATTATAACGGTATCTTAGAAAAGCTGAATTCTAAATTAAAAGAAATTCGTGAGCTAACTAAAGATAATCCTCATCAACAAAATAAAATCCAAATCCTTGAACCTTTAGTAACCAAGAGAATGGCTTATTCTAACGAACTGACCCAGCTCTATCGTTCTCATCGATTCACTTCTGAATCCAGTGCTCCTCTAATACGAGAAAGTAAAATAGTCATGGATTCAATCCAGGAATTAATTTTTCAGCTGTACACCTTTCCAGTGTCCTGTGTAATTTA
>CAYWGE010000261.1:0-2918 GCA_964457215.1 uncultured Pseudomonadota bacterium | reverse complement strand
GTTGATGGTTGGTTCCTGTGGGATTGCTTGAGGTACTGGGGTTAGTATTACTCGTGTTGCCAGTATCAGATCCGCCTCCACAAGCCACTAGAGAACTGCATAGGCTTAAGGCGAACAATAAAATAAGTTTCTTCATGAGACCCTCCTGTCGGGTTGAATGACAAAAATCCGGACAACACTTCTGTGTGATCCTAAAGTCTGCCGAATGAGTTTTAGGCCTTTTAGAGGATGGGTCTGACAGGATAGGTCAGAGGTTTTGGAAAAAATTAAGACCGACGTCGATTTTGTCGGAGTTGCTGTTTAAGGGGATTTCTGTAGTTTTGCAGGCTGTGCTCTAACTCAATGACAATCTCTTCAATTAAATTACGAGGTTCGATGACCCAAGCCAAAGACCCCATGCCGAGCACCCACCGCTTCAATTCGAGATGACCTGCAATTTCAAAAATAAAATCGCTGCTGCCGTCTTTATTTTGGATAACTTTTTGACTGCTATGCCATTTTTTCTCAGCAACAAAACGTGCGATGGAAGCATCAACGCGAACAACCACGCGAGAAAGCTCTGCCTGCATGACGCCAAAGCTATGCTTGAGGAAATCACGTACATCGAAAGAAGCAGGCATGGTAAAATTCTCGCCTGTGTTTTGAAGTAACTGAATGCGTCCTACCACGAACATTCGAATGCCTTTGCGATTATGATCGTAACCAATCAAGTAAAGCGTCCCTTCGTAGAAATAAACTTTGTAGGGATTTACTTTTCTAGTGCTGGTTTCATTTTTACGAGAGTAGTAGCGGAACTTCACGGTTTCTCTTTTGAGACATGCGTCGTTGAGTAAATGTAAAATCTCTCGATGGGCTTTGTAATCAGAGCTAGGGCCTGGATCAGCGGCGAAAGCTTGTTCGGTTGTTTTTAAAAAACCTTTGAGCTCAGGACTGAGTTGGGCACGAATTTTTGATAATAAATCTTGGATGGAATCATAAAAAAAAGTCCCTTCAAGATTTTTGAGAAGATCCCGAGAAAGATAAAGACTCATCAGTTCGGTGATGCTGAAGGGCGTCGGCAAGCTGACTCGATAGCCATCCACAAATTGCCAATATCCTACGCCATCGAGCATCTCACTCGTGATTGGAAAGCCTGCGGCTTGTAGATCATCTAAATCGCGATAAACGGTACGAGGTGTACAGTTCAGTTCGACGGCAAGATCATTGATGCTAACACCTCGACGAGATCCATCGAGAGTTTTAATGAGATTCCATTGACGAGTAACTTGATTTCCACGGCCCATGATTCCTCCACAGAATAAATTAAATTTCTGCGGTCCTTACAGTTTAGCTATGACAGGATAGGTCAATCATGAGCGTTTTTATTTTCTGATGTCACTAAGAGTCCACTGAGGCAGACAAAATCTCCGTCATTACAAGTGGAGATTCATGTCGTTCCAGCAATTTCTTTTGCATGATTTGTTCAGCCATAGATTTCAGAATGTTTCTTTCTACGGAAGTGAATTGCTTCCACATGTCGAAAAAATTCTGATCTTCTTTAAAAAACTCAACTCCTTGTTGATCCACAAACATCTGCCATATGGGTATTCGTAATATTTCTGCGATTTTAAAAAGATAATCGGAGAGAATAGACTGACTTCCTCTTTCCATAGCAGAGTAAGTGGCCTGATTTAATCCAAGGCGGTCGGCAATATCCTGCTGCGTTAAGCCGGCTTTTTTCCGAAGCTCTTTTAGGCGTTGGAGGAATAAATTTATTGAGCGCTGCGTCATAAAGATAGGCGTGAATAGCGAAATTGCGTCATGAATGCAATACTTTTTGCAGATATTATAATTTAAAGCACTAAAAATAGTGTAAATTTAGTAGTTTAGAATTGACAGTTGAAATAAGCAAAATATAGAGAATATGGGTATGAACACTAAAGTTTTGACGTTGGGGGAACTCATTAGAACTTTAAGGCATCGATTAAAACTCTCCCAAGCCAAACTGGCAAAGTTTGTGGGTGTTCACTTCTCTAGTATATCTAGATGGGAACGCGATGTTTCGACAGATGAAATGAAGCTCAAACATTTAGTAAAGCTTGCAGCAGCCACCAATGTTCCACTTCCTGAGTTATTGAAAGCAAGCAAACATTTAGGAAATCAAGACATCGATGAAGTTATCGGAGAGATCGATGGATGACTTAATTCTTAGAGCAAAACTTCTTATCCAAAAAATACAAAGTGAATCCATCGTGCTCGAAGAAAATTTTAATCATCGCATAAAAGAACACGGTTTTGATCCGGTTCACATTCAATCGCTTGAAAAAGTTCTCGATCAATTAAGGGCGCTCGATGGGACAACGAACTTATGTCGAGATACAGGAAAATATTTGTGAAGATGTGGGGCGACAGTAAGTTCCGAAGTCTTTCAGCGCCTGAGGCGAATGCTCAAACACTTTGGTTCTTTTTACTGACAGGCCCGCAAACGACTCGAATCCCAGGTTTGATTGCTTCGGGAGAAGCGGGACTGAGTGAAGTGATTGCTTGGAACCTCGAAGGGTTCCGGAAAGCCTTTCAGGAACTCTTTCAGAAAGGCATGGTGAAAGCGGATTGGAAGGCTCGTTTGATTTGGATACCCAAGGCGATCTTTTATAACCGACCGGAAAATCCAAATGTGGTGAAAGGATGGAAAGATACTTGGGATGAAATGCCGGAGTGTGAATTGAAATACGAAGCATTTCAGCAGCTTGAAAATTTTATGAAAGGATTAGGAGAAGGCTTTCTTAAAGCCTTTCAGGAAGCCTGTCACAAGCCTTCCGGAAAGACTTTGCCAAATCAGGAGCAGGAACAGGAGCAGGAGCAGGAGCAAGAACAAGAAACTATTTCTCCTTCGGAGGCTGGAATAAAAAATTCCAGCCCGAAAAAAATAGAAGGACCTT
>CAYWGE010000260.1:0-2922 GCA_964457215.1 uncultured Pseudomonadota bacterium | reverse complement strand
TTTTTGTAAAACAGCATGGCCAATGGCACTTAGAAGATGAGTTTTTCCTAACCCCACCCCACCATAAATAAATAAGGGATTATAGGTTTTTGCTGGGGCATTTCCCACTGCCATTGCCGCTGCATGAGCAAATTGATTTGAGGAACCCACTACAAAATTACTAAAAATATACTTAGAACTAAATAAATCAGAATTTTTATTCACCTCTAAGTGAGGAAGCGGATTTGTTTGGGCTTTTTCCTCGAGAGGAATTTGGCTTTCTTCAGCAGCTACCTCAAAGACGATTTCATGTTCTGTGCCGGTAACTCGGAAAATTTCAAATTTAATGAGATGAAGATAATTTTCGTTGATCCAATCCCGGATAAATTTATTCGGGACTTCGATTTTAAGAATTCCTATAGAGGGAAGTGTAAAAGTGGCGGGTTTAAGCCAATTATTGAAATTGAGCTCACTCACCTTTGTTTTTAAGGATTCTACTACCTGAGCAATTGTCTCATCCACTGTGATTAACCTCGCTCAAGACAAAAGGAAACCAAAAACACAGTTTTTTCACAGCTGTGAATATCTTAAAAGTACAAATAAAATCAAAAGGTTATGAAGAGTTCGGTGGGATCATCCGCCGAAAAATAACACCCCTCGATAAAATGAACTTTTTTTTCTTCTCTACTGACTCTACTTATGAGAGAAGAGCGACCGCGTTGGTTATAAAACTTTTTCTTAAACTCTAACTTTGAATTTTTATAGAACAGTTTATAGAGCCGGAGTAGCGAAGACAAGTGGGGCGTCTAAGAAAAAATTGAGAATAAAATGTCTTAGCTACAAACAGAAATTTTTAGCAGCACCCAGAAAATTTGCAAGACAATTTTCAAAAAAAAAATAGAAAAAATTTTCTTTCTGAAAAAGTTGAATGTTTTCGCGTTGACAAAGCTCGTTGAAGATGTTTTTTCGAGTAACATTTTTTAATAAATAAATTTTGGTAACGAGGATTTTAGGAGAAAAAAATGAAGAGAACCTTCCAGCCCAGTAAAACCAAGGCCAAGCGCAAGCATGGCTTTAGAAAGCGCATGAAAACAACAGCAGGTAAAAATGTTTTGAAATCACGCCGTGCAAAAGGTCGCCAGCGTTTATCCGTAAAAGTTTCTAAGAAATAAATTTGTGCAGAATGAAGCAGAATAGTTTTTCTCGGCAGCACAAAATTTTAAAAGAAAAAGATTTCCGCTTCCTTTTAAAAAAAGGAAAACGGTTTAAAACCAACTCATTTACTTTTTTTGTTTTACCTTCGAGTTTACAGTGCTCTCGTTTAGGCATTTCTATTTCTAAGAAAGTGGGCAAAGCACATGATCGAAATCGGATAAAACGTGTCCTGCGGGAGGCTTATCGGCGATCTCGGTTTAACCCCTTTTTGGATACCTTAGTACTGGTAATGCCCAAAAGTGGTGTGAATGAAAATATTAATTTATTTCAACAGGTTGAATTGTTTTCAACATGGGTTACCCACAGTAAATTCACAGGTTTTGCATGAGTAGATTGGTAAAAAGTATTCGGTTTTACCAGCGCTGGATATCCCCTTTAAAACCAAGGGTTTGTCGTTTTTATCCGTCATGTTCGGAATATGCGTCACAGGCGTTAGAGCGTTACGGTGTTTGGCGTGGTGGACGAAAAGCATTGAAACGAATTTTAAAATGTCATCCTTTGCATCCCGGAGGGGTTGATCCGGTTTTATGAAATTCTCGTCCCCAAGGATGACTTTTTCTAGGTATAAAGAAAGAAATCATGAGTTCAGAAAAAAGAATATTATTGGCCGTTTTATTATCCGCGTTGATTTTTCTAGTTTATTTTAAGTTTGTATTTATCCCTCCCCCCCCCACTTAGACAGACTCAAACAAGGATAAGGAAAGGGTTTAGCAACCTCTTGTTGCTGTTACTGAGAGCGAAGATTCAAATTCCCCCATTCAAGAAGCTGTGCTTTCTCCGGAACAGCGCACGCCGCTTAATTTTCCTCTGTATAAAGTAGAGTCTTCTACTTGGAATGGGATTTTAAATTATTTTGAACTTAAGTTGTTTAAGCAAAATCTGCAAAAAGACTCTTCGCTGGTAAATCTTTTTCAGGGCACCCCCGAAAAAAATCTACTCTTACTTTTTAAAGACACTAATTTTTCTCTTCCAGAAAAATTACCTTTTCAGTTGAAATCGCAGGGCGAAAGTTTTGTAGAATATGAGTGGGCTAATAACGAAATCCGTTTGACTAAAAAATTAGAATGGGATTCTCAAAATTACTCTGGAACTGTTCATGTTCTTTTTGAAAATTTAGGCCAAAAACCTCTCGAAGCCGCATTGGGTCTTCATTTACAGGCAGAACAACATCCCAGAAATAAAGGAACTTTTAGTTTTTTGAAAGGCCCCGAAAACCTCAAAACCCCTCTTTATTATAATGAAAAAGGGGTGACCCGAATTCATAAATTAGAGCCCTCTCAGTCCCAAACTGATGTAGGAAGTTTTGCATGGGCAGGTATTGAAGACCGCTATTTTTTAATGAGTTTGGTGAGTCGAGCGATTTCTCCTCAAAGCTCAATTACTTACGGACAAAATGCCGAAGCAAATCAAATTTACATCGATTATTTTTATCCCAAAGACATTGTTCCCCCCGCCTCTCAAATCAAAAAAGAATTTTCCGTTTATCTAGGGCCCAAGCAACTCGATTACTTAAAACTCATGAATGTGCACCTTGATCAAGCGGTAGACTATGGTTGGTTTAGTGCAGTGGCTTATCCCATTTTATTTCTGTTAAAATTGTTCCATTCTTGGGTAGGAAATTGGGGAGTTGCCATTATTCTGCTTACCGTTTTTATTAAGCTCATCTTGCATCCAATCAATAAAAAGAGCCTCCAATCCATGAAGGCCATGCAGCAATTGCAACCTCGT
>CAYWGE010000259.1:312-2933 GCA_964457215.1 uncultured Pseudomonadota bacterium | reverse complement strand
TCTCCCGCTCTGGCATAGCGATAAAGAGGTTTTCCTTGAAATTTCAAAGCAGAAAATTGGGGAGGCGTTTGTTGTTGTGGACCCAAAAATTGATGAAAACAATCGTGAATTTTTTCTTCACTCAGAAGAGGAACGGGCAACTTCTCCAGTTCTCGCCCCGTCAAATCGAGGGTATCGGTAGCAAGGCCTAACAAAAGCTTTGCTCGGTAAGTTTTTCGTTTCTCTGGAATAAAAGGAATGATTTTAGTTGCTTCACCCAGATAAATCGGAAGTACTCCAGTAGCAAAAGGGTCTAGGGTACCCGAATACCCTCCCCTTTTTTCTTTAAAAAAACGCCGAATTCTAGAGAGGGCTTGTTGAGAGCTCAAACCTTTCGGTTTATCGAGAACAAACACCCCATTCATAATTATTCACTCGATTTATCTGCATTAATTTGAGCAAAAAGAGAATCGATCTTCTCTTGCAACTCCGAAGATTCATCATAAAAAAAATCAAACTGAGGGGCATGTTTTAGGGTCATACCCTCTGAAACACGGTGACGAATGTGTCCTGCCGCTTTTTTGAGAGATTTCAAAACTTCTTTTCTTCTCTCGGGGTGATCAAGCAATTTAAAATAAACACGCACCAAACCTAAGTCGCGCGTAATCTTCACCGCCGTTACTTGAATACCCTCGAGGTGAGGATCTGCTAATTCATATTCCAAAATAGGCGTTACGACTTTACGAATTTCTTCTGCAATTCTTTCGGGTCTACCCTGTTTCATGATCATTCTAGTTATTCATATTGAAGCACTTCGCTGCGATCAAAAATAATTCGAAGTCCTTCACTATTTTCAATAAAGTTTTGAATTTTAGCGATTAGATCTCTAATAAAATTTTCGTCCGAACTCACCGAAGCAAAAGCCAGCTCCGCCACTTCATAATTTTGAAGGGCACCCACCTCACTCAGAGAAATTTTAAATTGATTCAAAATCTTTTGCTTAATGCGCTGAACCGCGCTGCGCTTCTCTTTAAGAGATTGAACACCTGGAATGGAAATAGAAATTTTACAAACACCTACAAACATGAAGAAAAATTAAAGCTTCGCAGCAATACTCTCAACCACATAAGCTTCAATAATGTCTCCCACTTTAATATCGTTGAAATTTTCAAGACCCATTCCACATTCATAACCTTGCTGAACTTCTTTGGCATCGTCTTTAAATCGTTTCAAAGAATTCAGTTTTCCGTCGTAGACAATCACACTGTCGCGAAGTAAGCGGACTTTCGCATTTCGAGTCAAACTTCCGTCTACTACGAAACAACCGGCAATGGTCCCGATTTTTGAAATATTGAAGGTATTTCTTACTTCGGCTCGACCTAAATATTTTTCTTTCAAAGTAGGAGCCAACAAACCTTCCATCGCTTTTTTAATATCATCTAATACGTTATAGATAATATTATAAACCTTAACTTCAACTTTTTCATGCTCGGCTATCGACAACGCTTTATTGTCGGGCCGCACATTAAAACCGATCACAATCGCATTCGAAGCAGAAGCCAGCATGATATCGGATTCGGTAATTCCCCCCACGCCACTATGTAAAAGAGTCACTCGAACTTTATCACTCGGAAGTTTTAGCAAGGCGTCTCGGATTGCCTCTACCGAGCCCTGCACATCTCCCTTTAAAAGAAGCTTTAGCTCTTGGGTTTCACCTTCTTGCACTTGCTTAAATAAATCTTCCAAACTCGCTCGAGAAGTAGCCAAGACCTTTTGTTGTTTTTCTTTATTTTCGCGATGCTCGGCTAAAACTTTCGCCATTCCATCTTCACTAACCGCATCTAAAACTTCTCCGGCATTCGGAACGCCCGGCAAGCCTAAAATTTCAACAGGTACTGAAGGGCCCGCCTCTTTAATCTCTCGCCCTTGATCATCATGCATCGCGCGCACACGACCAAAATGGACACCTGCAATCACCGAATCCCCCGCATGCAAAGTTCCTTCTTGAATTAAAACAGTAGCCACGGGACCTTTTCCACGATCTAAGCGAGATTCAATCACAACCCCTTTTGCCATTTTTTTAGGATTTGCTTTCAACTCAAGAACTTCAGCCTGTAAGAGAATCATTTCTAAAAGCTCTTCGATTCCTTGCAGAGCCTTGGCAGAAACAGGGGCATAAATCGTATCGCCGCCCCACTCTTCGGGAACCAACTGGTGCTCGGCTAATTGTCGTTTAACTCTTTCCAAATCGGCTTCGGGCTTATCGATTTTATTGATAGCCACAATAATCGGCACTTCAGCGGCCTTCGCATGATGAATCGCTTCAATCGTTTGAGGACGAATTCCTTCATCTGCAGCCACAACTAAAATCACAATATCAGTGACAGAAGCACCACGCGCACGCATTGCCGTAAAAGCTTCGTGGCCCGGCGTATCGAGAAAAGTAATCAAACCTTTTGGATGTTTTACTTGATAAGCTCCAATATGTTGGGTGATTCCCCCAGCCTCTCCTGCGGCGACTTGCGCTTTACGAATCGCATCTAAAAGAGATGTTTTTCCATGATCGACATGCCCCATGACGGTAACAACTGCGGGACGTTCTTCTAAATCCTGTTAGCGTACTTATCCGCAAACAATGCGGG
>CAYWGE010000259.1:0-302 GCA_964457215.1 uncultured Pseudomonadota bacterium | reverse complement strand
TTCGGAGGTGTTAATCACCTGCGATTCTTCAAAGCCCGTCTTTTTGACTTCATAGCCATAATCATGGGCAACTAAGGTAGCCGTATCAAAATCGATCGCTTGATTAAGAGTCACCATCGAACCCAAGGCCATCAATTTTTTAATAATCTCCGAAGACTTCACTCCCATTTCATGCGCAAAATCAGCCACTACAATTGCTTCGTCTATTTTAATAATCCGTTTAGAGGCTTTCTTCGGAGCTAGATCTGGCTTTTTAAAATCTTTTTTAACACTCTTTTTCTTGCGGCTATTTCTTCCGGGCT
>CAYWGE010000258.1:0-2962 GCA_964457215.1 uncultured Pseudomonadota bacterium | reverse complement strand
GTATTCAAAAAGACGAACGTTTTGTGATTTGATTTTTACTTATCCCCACCAAATTGAACGACGCTTTTTCAAACCTTTCATCACCAAATCTTGAATATTTTGCCGCACCATTTCACTTAAACGATGGATCAAAAGTTCGTCATTTAACGCTTTTTTTCCGTAACGTCCAAGATCAATAGGTTTTCCAAAATAGACATGCCATTTCGCAGGAAGACCGATAAGTCCAAAGATTCCTAACCAAGGGAGAGTTGGGGTCACCGGCACATAAGGAATACCAAAAGGTTTGGCTAAAGCTTGAATACGATAGAGCAGAGGGTGAGTTTCTTCGGCTCCAATAACGGCACAAGGAATAATCGGTGCGCCACTTCGAATGGCTACTTTAATAAATCCGCCTCTGCCAAAGCGTTGTAAATGATAGCGGTGCTTATAAGACTTGCCGATTCCCTTTTCCCCTTCAGGAAAGACGGTGACTAAATGATCTTTTTTGAGCAGACGTTCTGCATTATCGGGAGATGCGCGCACCCCACCAATGCGGTACATGTAAGTTCCAATAAAGGGTAGATAATATACAAAGTCTTCTACTAAAAACCGCACATCGCGTTTAGAAGGGTGATCATTTGTAACGGCAAGTCGAATCATGGAACCATCGAAGGGAAGTGTTCCAGAATGGTTGGCAACAATTAAGCCTCTTCCTTGATTAGGAATGTTTTCTAGGCCTTCCACCGAAACGCGCCAATAAGTGTAATATAAAAAATCAAAAAAAGGTTTAAGCTTTTGCTCGAATTGAGGATCTCTTCCAAATTCATCAAACTCTTCTTTATCAACTTTTGTAATCCCAAATAAAAATCGCCGATAAGTGCGGAGTGAAAATAGAAGAGTTAAATAGTAGGTAAGTTTTTTAAAAAAATTAGCGCGAGGTGCTTGAGGTGGAGTTTCTGCTTCTAGGTGGTGAATTTTTTCTTCAAAAAGATGTTGGAGGTGTTTAAAGTCTTCTTTAAATTTTTTATCAAACCCCGAATTTTTTAAAGAGGATCGCCCAATTTGTTTTTCGAGATGGGAAATTGATTTCTTTATTTCTTTTTCAAGATTTGAAATTCTTTCTTCGAGTGAATCTTCTAAAGAGCTATGAGAAGTTTGTGAACTATTCGTTAAGGAACGTAATAGTCTGAGTTCGGGAATTTTTTGGGTGATTTTAGAGTTCATAATTAATTTTACAACTTACCTTTTTCTTTTTAGAGTCGTCCTGCCAGTTGTGCCTCAACCAAGTCTACTTCTCGAAGCCGCTCTGCTCCTACAAAAGAAAGCAAAGCTTCTCGTGTAGAGTAGCGAGGATAAAAACCTAAAACCTTTTCCGCTTTTTCACCGTCAGCAATGCATAAGTACTTTAGAAAATTAAGATAACTTGCCGGGGCTGGTGACATATTCGCATACCATAAAAGCTGGACTAGATTTTTGGCCACCATTTCAGGCATGGGCATATTAATTTTCCCAGCAAGACGAATCACTCGAGAAAGAGGGAGAACACCTCTTCCCACAATATTGAAAATTCCGGGGCAATCCTTTTGAATAGCAAGTCGAAATGCAGTAATAACATCTTTTTCATGAATAAATTGAACCAGCGGATCATATCCTAAGATAGTAAGAATAATCGGGCGCGAGAGATATCGGGTTTTATAGCTTTGAATGGTCGGGCCTAAAACATGGGTGGATCTTAAAATAGTTACAATCATTTCAGGATGCTTGTGAGCTAGCTTTAAGACCGAGCGCTCGGCGTCAATTTTATCCGCAAGATAACGATTTTTAAATCCTCCTCGGGTAGGACTATCTTCCGTAAGAAAATTAGGGTTGTCAGGCAGAGCGCCGTATAGATCCGTATTGGAAGAAAGAATTACTTTTTTTACTTTCGCATCAGCACAGGCGTTGCACAAATACATGGTTCCCACGGAAATAATTTCGTGAGCTAAGCCCGGATGCCGAGGTGGGGTCGTTGGGAATGCCATATGCACAACGGTGTGTACATTTTCTTCTTTGAAGATTTCCGATAAACGCACATCAACTAGCGTATCGGTCAGTGCTACTTTATAAAATTTGGCTTTTTTAAGCTCAAACGAAGGTTTTTTACGATCTAAAATCAGTAATTTTTTGATACTCGGATCTTTTTCAAGTTCTTGAACAAGCGTTCTTCCTTTAAATCCAGAAGCGCCTAATACAGCAATGGTTCTCGAGTTTATGGGGTGTTTAGAATGAGAATTTGTTTTTTGTTTTTTATTTTTCATGGAAGAAGTTGAGAGCTCCGTCCTGCACGAAGATAAAATAAGAGTAAAATAATAAAGATGCTTCCATCGGTAGCGGCCCCCACCAAATACGCAAGAGAACGGAGAGTAAAAATGAAGAAAGTGAGAAAGAAGAAAGTTGAAGTGATTTTACTAATTAAAATATAAACCACTAAATCTTTTCGTCGTCTTAAATCCATCTGAGCCGCATAGCTTAAGGCCGTTAAGGTCACCATTAATGAACCTGTTAAAGAAAGCCAAAAGTTTTCTGTGTTTTCAGAAAGTAAGGGGAGTTGTGGGGTTATTATTTGGCTCAAGTGATTGATTTGTGAAATTAACAAGTGAGGTGCTAAAACAAAAAACAAACCCGCCCCAGCAAAAAGGAAAGAAAAAATATTTAAAAGTTTTTTTAGTCTTTCTTCTTGAAGGGAGAGCATGATTTTTTTCTACCTTTAAAGATTTTTCTAATTATTTCTTATACACAACCTAGGGGTATGAATTCTTATTTCACCCTAATAAGGGTAAAGAAAGAATGGTAGAAAGTCAATAAATGAAGAGATTACAGAGGGTTATAATGGGTTTTGATGTAGGGAAATGTCTCAGGATGTCGCTTGACATTTTTAAAAATACAGTTTATAGGCAGCTCGGAAAAAGTCTAATAATTCTTAATAGATAAAGAGAAAATATGG
>CAYWGE010000257.1:0-2977 GCA_964457215.1 uncultured Pseudomonadota bacterium | reverse complement strand
TAGTGCGTTTCGTCATTACCAAGCCACGCGGCGCGTTCAGCCATTGAACGAACATTCGTATCGGTCACCCAAGTTTTATTTTTAATGCACTCTCCAATCTGCATATGAATCACATCGGCCTGAGGTATCTTCTTGCCATTGATTAAGTAATCTTTTATCAAAAACTCGAGGGATTTTCTGTATCCCGCACCGCATATGTCCGTGAGGCCGCTTTTTTCAGCTTGATATGCTTGATTATAGATATTTGTAAAATCGGGAGATAAACCCTCTATTTCTGGACTAAAGTGCTGATACTCAAGCTCTTCAGGAATAGTGCTCGCGAGACGGTACCCTTCGCCATAGGGATCGGGTATGGCGAGCTTTTGATATGTAGCAAGAAAAACTTTGTCACAACTATCTTTAGTGCAAATAAAAGGAATAAATGCAATTTGACTGCTTCCGGATAAATAGCCGCTTAATTTATTGGGATAAACGGCCGAATGACAACGAGGGCATGTATCTGGGAGTCTATCAACCGTTATAGACCCCGTGGCTCCATTCTTACCAAAACGCATGTTCTCAATTTGGAGTGGGTTCATACTACGTAGTCTTGATAGATTGTAAAAAACTCGCAAGCTCGACCTCTGGAATCCTGTAGCCTTTCCCAAGTCGATGTGCCTTGATCTTTCCAGAATCGATATAGCGATAAATCGTCATCTCGCTAACACGAAGTTTTTTTGCAACCTCTGAAACAAGATAAAGATCATGCATCTGTATAGACATAGGGACTCGCGTTATTTTGTTTTTTGATCTATTCTATCATCGATTAACAATGCTTAACAATACTCACGACTATGATTTCGGACTCTGTACCCCATGGTACCTCTGGAAAAACACCAGTGCATCAAGAAGATGTTTTGCGTTTTATAACCGACTCCCTTTCTTCGGATATAAATATATTTCATAATTATGGGTATGATCTCTATTTACCTCAAGCTACAAGCCAGTACGCTATTCGCATAGAAAAAATTCCTCCCGACGAAGCGCAGCGCCGTGGGTATGAGATATCCGCCGTCTTTCTCGATAGCGCATGGGAACTTTGTAGGCGAGGAATTCTACGGCCGGGTATCACCACGGGGGGAGCTCAGTCAACAGAGGATGGAAACGCTGGAAACGGTTATTCAATTACTCCATTTGGCAAGGGCTGGCTGAAATCTGATGATAAAAACTCATACGTTCCGACTGAACCCGAACGGTTCGCCCAATTATTAAATGCACATGTACAGCGTTTTGGGCTAGGATTTCACCAACGCGCTCAAGAGGCCTTACGGTGCTACGGAGCACACGCCTACCTAGCATCATGCGTTATGAGTGGTGCCGCAGCGGAATCAATTCTCTTGGCTACTGCATCAAAAAAGGCTGGGGAATCCGAAGCTCTTCAAAAGTATCAGGCAAGGGACGGGCGAAGAAGCATAGTGAACCTTTTAACCAAAGGGGATAATAACTTAAAAAATGAGGTTGAGAATCAACTCTCCCTACTCAAGTATTGGCGCGATAGCACTGCTCATGGTATCGCATCTAAAATATCGGCAGATGAGGCATTCGTCGCGCTTGATATGCTTTTACGTTGTGCTCACTTTTTTGATGACAATTGGGATAACCTTATTTCTATTTAGTACGTATGGCATTTATAAGCAATACTTTTCGCCCCTTTTCAGAGCAATCATTAGAGAAATATCTCGCCCTTGCCCTCGAAAATGCTAGCAAAGAAATCGATACACAAGGTGAGAAGTATATTCAGAGTGTCTCACCGGATGAATATCTGGCTTATCTTGAAGAAAAAGCTTACAGTCCTCCCCCTTCCTTTGATCTGTTAGGAATAACACAATCTCCCTACCGAAAGTTCATCCCATCTAAACTTTTTCCACAAAGCTTTTTTGTTGAACCCGGAGAAAAGTACGAAAAAACAGTATTTGCAATACATGTTCCATTCTCTGGTGATCAAAAGATTCTACACTATCGGGCAAGTACATACCTGTGGAGCGCACTGCCAGAAATGTGGATTGATGGTTCGGAAATATGTTTTGAAATTATAAGCTTTGACGACCAAAATGTAAGTGAAGTCAGGCGCCAGATGGATGAAGTGGTGAAAAATCTTTCTGAATTGCTAGGCTTTTCTGTTAGCGATATCAACAAGTACAACGCCGAACTGAAAAAGAGGCTAGGAGAACGGCTAGAAAAGCGCAAGTTAGAGATATCTAAACGTGAGGCCCTATCTTTTAGCCTTGGCATTCCGGTTAAGAATCCTGCGGATGCGCCGAAAACATGGGATATTCCTTCGCCAATCACCGCTAAGCGCATTGCGCCCGAACAACCTAGTCAAGAAAAGCCTAATCCTACCCTCTCCAAAGAGGATTATGGAAAAATATTGAAAACGGTTCATGATTGGGGAAAACAAATGGAGTCCCTACCGTCTACCTACTCAGGAAAAGACGAGCCGGCCCTGAGGGATACCTTGCTCATGATATTGCAATCCCATACTACGGCATCGGCGACAGGAGAAAGCTATAATAAATCGGGAAAAACCGACATTTTGCTGAAATTTGAAAACGCCAATATTTTCGTTGCTGAGTGCAAAATATGGAGTGGCCAATCAGAAATGCAAAAGGCTATCACTCAACTGCTAAACTATCTCACTTGGAGAGATACCAAGACGGCTCTTATCTTTTTTGTGAAGGATCAGATTATTAAAAAGACGATATCGACAGCAAAAGAAAGCGCACCTTCACATCCTTGTTATCTAGGACTTATCCAAGAAGTAGCCGATAGTTGGATAGAATACAAATTTAAACTAACTCCTGAAAGCGATCAAGACGTGTACATCACTTTTCTCTTCTTCCATCTGCCGGAAGATCGTAAAAAGTAGCCTGACCCTAAATACGACTATGAGCATAAATAGAACGGGGAAAGAATCCGAGGGATCCAATCTCTCCCCTCT
>CAYWGE010000256.1:0-3004 GCA_964457215.1 uncultured Pseudomonadota bacterium | reverse complement strand
GCAAACGAATAAATGGTTTGAAGGGCCACCGTGCAAAAGCCCCAGAAGATAAAGGCGTGGAGCATGCCGGGCCAGAAATCTTTTTTAATGAGGCGCTCTTGCCCAACTCCGTATTTTAAGAAGGCGCCAATTCTTTCGCCAATGTGATCGAGTCGATCGGAAGGTTGTTTGGCCAGCGCTAAAAGTTGATAGCGCTTCAACATGGAGTAAGCAAAAAATCCTAAAGCCAGTACCAAGATGATTGCGACGGGAATCGGGTACATAGAAATCCTTATTATAAAGTTGAAAGCTTAAGATGAATGATTTAAAGCGCAGTGGAGCTAACATGATTTAAAAAGGCGATCAAGTTTCCTTTTCAAGGGGTTGGCATGAAAAGCTTTACCGAATACCTTTTTTTCAATACCACCGAAGAAGAAGAATACCTCAATATCACGCCTAAGCTCGAGGCCTTGCTCAAACAATCAAAAATCGCAGAAGGGCTGATGCTGGTTTCAGCCATGCATATTACGGCAGCGGTGTATGTGAATGACGATGAATCAGGCTTGATTCAAGATATTCGCAATTGGTTAAAAGTTTTAGCCCCTGAAAATCCAAATTATCATCATCACCAAACCGGAGAAACCAATGGGCATGCCCATTTACGAAATTTGATTTTGCATCACGAAGTGACTTTGCCGATTACAAAAGGGAAGCTTGATTTAGGCCCTTGGCAGCAAGTATTCTATGCCGAGTTTGATGGACGCCGCAAAAAGAGGGTGATCGTAAAAATTATTGGAGAATGAACAAGGAGAAAAAATGAAAAAAACATTGATTGTTTTGGTAGCACTGGTTGCAGTTTGTGGGCTCTATTTTGTGATGACGAAAAATCGTTTGGTTAGTTTAGATGAAGGGGTAAAAGAAAAATGGGCGCAGGTTGAGAATGTTTATCAACGCCGCCTCGATTTGATTCCAAATTTAGTGAATACTGTAAAGGGATATGCCGCGCATGAGCGCCAAACTTTAGAAGAAGTGGTGCAGGCCCGCGCGAATGCGACGAAGCCCGAAATTAAAATGGATGCCTCGGTGCTCGATAACCCCCAGGCCTTTCAAAAGTTTCAACAAACGCAGAGTGAGCTCTCGGGCGCGCTTTCTCGTCTCTTAGTGGTGGCGGAGCGTTACCCCGATTTAAAAGCCAATCAAAATTTCTTAGAATTGCAAAGCCAGCTCGAAGGCACCGAAAACCGCATTGCCGTGGAGCGACGCGAATTTAATAAAGCGGCAAAAGATTACAATGTGGCAGTCCGCCGTTTTCCGAGCAGCTTAGTAGCTTCATTTACAGGATTTAAAGAAAAATCTTATTTCGAAGCCGATGCGGCCGCGGCCAAGGCGCCGGAGGTGAAGTTTTAATCTCTTCTCCACAAACCGCCGAATCGGCGTGAAGAACTCGGTGGGGGCGGATTTTCTGGGTTTTGCCCATTTCTAAAATTTCTGGCAATCGTTGCGACGGTTGGGATTAGAGTAAGAACTGCAGCGAGTAGAAGAATATGTCCCGGGCTTGTCCAAGTGTCCATCCAAGAGGGAGAAGGTTGGGTGGTAGGGTCGTGAAGCGGTTGGGCGCCGGCGTTTGCAGGAAGAAGGTTTAAGCCCAAAATTCCTCCAAATCCTACAATGATAGCAGGCAATCGGCCTGCTAAAAGATCGAGCACATTTTTAGGTTGCACTTTGAAGCGGGTAATTAAAATACTCTTGAGTCGTTGAAGTGCTTTTCTTTCGAGCTGGCGTACTCGCTCACGAGTAACCGAATCGGTATTTTGTCCGGGAATATGAGCGCTTACTTCTTCTAAAGTTTCTTCCTTCCAAAATCTTCTTCTTAAAATTTCAGCTTGTCGTGGATCTAATAGATCTAAAGCTTTTTGAACAAGGGCTCTTCTTTCATCTTGCTCGCTTTGGTCCTCGGGGTTCAAGGCGTCTGCTTCACTTAATACAGCATAGAGGTCAGACTCATCATCACTGTTTCCTAGACGTCGTGGAGCGTCTGCGCTTACAGTATTATCGTGCATTTGGCTTTTTATTTTTTCTAATTTATCGGGAGTAATTTCTAGAAAAGCACAAATTTGTTTATCTGTTTTTCCTTCTCTAAGAAGGGTTCTCACTTCACTCACGTCTTCAAGAAGGTGGACCGGGGTTCGAATGGTCCGCGCGAGGTCATCGACGTGTCTTTTTTGCGTTTGTTTAATCCAAGCCTTTAAATAGGTGGAAAAAAGATTATTGAGAGTTGGATCAAAATGAGGAATTGCACTTTTGAGCAAGGCAGCTGCAGCTTCTTGAGCCAAATCTTCAGCATCAATGGCGGTCCCCTCACGAACTCTTCTTATTCTACGTCGAGCTCCTTGCATGAGAAGGTTCCAGTGAGTGCGCGCTAATACTTCTTTGGCCAGCAGGGCGAGTGGATGCTCCGGAGGATGTTCTCGAATAATCCTAAAAATCTCTTTTTCAAAAGCTAAGCGTTCTGGAATTGGAATTGCCGCGTAGGCTCTTCCATCCCTCGGTAGAGATCTAAGGAAGTTTTTGTCACGTAATTCTTGAGAATCGACAGCACCTGCGCTCTTTTTCTCAGGATTCTGATTTCTAGGAGAAGGCTCATTTGCAGCTGCTCTAGGGGCTCTACGAGTTTTAGTAAGACAATCTTGAGTTAACGGCGAGGGTTGCATGGCCTCAATTTGTGCACGAATAGCCCGCACTAAGTCAGGATAAACCTTTTCACTCTCTAACCAAGCTACCATTTCTTCTGCTCTCTCAAGAGTAGGACTCAAATCTTCTGCAACTTCTTCGTGCGCGCGCCCCAATCTTAAAGAATGCTCAATAAAACGAGGGAGATTTTCCGCATCAAAGCGTATGCCTCCTTCGTAGGGTCCTGTCCACACAGGCGATTCAAGTTGCTCTAATTGTCTGGGAGTGAGACTCCAGGCCTCCGCCAAATCCCCCGCCGTGCGATCGATATAAATTTGGCGCCTCCGCACCCAAT
>CAYWGE010000255.1:0-3026 GCA_964457215.1 uncultured Pseudomonadota bacterium | reverse complement strand
CGGGCATCGAGTACAACCGCTGCACCTGTTAAAGTTCCCAGAGCTTCGTAGGCAGTTTTTTGAATGGGTGCATCTAAACTTAAATGTAAATTTTTCCCCGGAGTGGTAGGGTTTTGAAGATTTTCTTTGGGAACCCCTAAAAGATTTTTAGCCATTTCACGCCCCGAGGCATCCATGATTAACGTTTGATGCCCATCAACTCCCCTCAAATCGATATCAAAACTCCGCTCTAATCCTTGAACTCCCCACTCATCGCCGGCTACATATTTGCCAGGATATTGCGCGCTCATTTCTTTAAGCTTCTCCTCGCTAATCTCACGCACATAGCCCAATACGTGGCCAAAGGCTTCTCCTTCAGGATAATCGCGAAGAGGTTCTGTGCGAAGATCTAAGGCCTGCCAATTGGGATCCGCATTCAGAGAGGCCATAGAAAGACGAGTTTGGATGCTGGCAGTTTGGTCACGTGTAAGATCAAGGGCTAATAAAACCGCATGAGAAGAGGATTTAGCCCCAGGCAATTTACTTTGTAAATTTTCGAGATCTAATCCGGTTAAAGAAGAAAGTTCGGCAAATAACTGTTCAAGATTCGCAGCTTTTGAGGGAGTGAGCCACAGATTAAACGCCGGACGATTTGTTGCTAAAACCTTGCCGTTTCGATCATAAATAATTCCTCGTGGAGCTCGAATCGGAATTTCTTTTGCGGTATAGGTATCTGAAAAATTAGAATACTCTTGTCCGCGAATCCATTGAAGGTAAACCAGGCGCACCAATATAATGAGGAAAAAAGATACAATAAAAAACGCAAAGATAAAAAATCGACGTTGCATGAGATGATTTGTGAGTAACTGAAAAAGAGGTACTAAAGACGCTCTCGTCTTTTTATTTTTTTAGCTTCTACAAACGAAAGTCTTCCTTGCTTTACAAAAGGACGTAGTGTTTTTTCTTCCCAAATTGCGCCTTTTTCTTCCAAAAACCAAAAAGTAAAAATACCCACACCTATTTGGATAAAAGCTTGTAAAAGAATACGCCACGTAGCGAGTTCGGTATTTTTGACTGTCCAGAGCCAGAAAGCAAATAAAATCCCAAAAACAAGCAGAGCTCTGTAAACAAAATTATCTTCAAATGTTTTGTGGGGAAATTGTCCTAATATCCAGAGAGAAGAAAGGAGTAATAAGATAGACCAAACGCCTAAGCCCGAAAAACTCGATAACCACACAAATGCCACTGAAAGCAAAAGTGCAGACTCTGCACCCTCTAAGACAAAACAGACGTAGCCTAAGGTAAAAAGTAAAATCCAAGGTTTAAAAAAATACCAGGGAGATAGAAAATCAAGAGCCCATACTAGCAAGACCAAAAGTCCAATGAAGTAAAAATTTCTCATGGTGTGAGCACCCGAACATAACGGAGTTTTGAAAAATCAACGGAGGGCACCACTTCTGCCGCAAGAAAAAGACCTTTCTCATCTTGTTTAACGCTTTTTACTTCACCCACTAAAAGCCCTTGAGGAAAAATTCCATCTAACCCTGAGGTAAAGACTAAATCTTTGGGTTTGATCTCGCTGGTGCTTTGCAAATATTCCAGACGGGTTAACCAAAAATTACGATTTAAACTTAAATGGGTTAAAACCCCTTTCAAACTTCCGCGGGCCCCTGAACTTAACTCCACATCCAAGCGAAAATTTCCATCGAGCAAGGTCATTACCGTTGCATCGTCTGGCCGACTTTGCAGCACTAACCCTACAACTCCATCGACACTTAGTACAACCTGCCCCGCCTGCACCCCTTGCTCAGAGCCTTTATCAATCAACAAAGTTTTTGTTCCAGGAATAGGGTTATATCCTACTAAGCGCGCAATTTTGCCTTGAGTAAAATTAGGCGCCTGCCCTTTAATCTCTAAAAGCCCTTGCAGCTCTCTTAGTTTTGCATCGGATTGAAGTGCATTTAAAAGCTGCTGTTGCAAGGCCCTATTTTCTAATTCTAATTGTTCATTT
This sequence comes from uncultured Pseudomonadota bacterium, assembly GCA_964457215.1. Lineage (GTDB taxonomy): Bacteria > UBA10199 > UBA10199 > JADFYH01 > JADFYH01 > CAYLKF01. The sequence goes on along the minus strand of CAYWGE010000255.1, from coordinate 1,036 downwards.
TTTTTCTTGAGCTGAGTTAAAAAAACATAATGACGAAAAAAAGAACCTACTCCAAAGGATAAACTATCAATTCCATTGAGAATAGGCATTGAAACGCGGTGCAGAAGAAGATCTTCGGCATTCTTTAAAGGAGTGATGAAACGACCTAAGATGAGAAATAAAACAAGAAAGATGAGAAAAAAGGAGCGCGAAAAAAAACGAATGAGTCCCCGCATGGAAATCCTTCTTGAAACGAGTAAAAAAGGTGTTAGTTTACGGTAATACCCTTGAGACGATCCAATTCATCTAACGCCTTTCCGGTCCCTAAAACAACGGCCGAGAGCGGATCTGGCGCGATACTAATCGGCAACCCTGTTTCTTGATGGAGAAGTGCGTCTAGCCCTTTGAGAAGAGCCCCTCCGCCTGCTAACATAATCCCTTTATCTACAATATCGGCAGCGAGTTCCGGAGGAGTTTTCTCAAGCGCGATCTTCACGGCTTCAACAATAGCAAAAACTGGCTCAGCGATTGCCTCACGAATTTCGTCTCCATTAATTTCCATAACCCGTGGAATCCCCGCGACCAAATCTCGACCTTTGATCTGCATGGTTTTCACTTCTCCATTCGGGTAAGCATTTCCAATTGTAATTTTGATTAATTCAGCGGTTCGTTCACCGATTAACAAATTATATTTACGTTTGATGTATTGGATAATTGCTTCATCCATTTTATCGCCTGCCACTCGTACCGATTGTGAAAAAACAATTCCCGCAAGAGAAATCACAGCCACTTCGGTGGTACCCCCTCCGATATCTACAATCATATTACCTGTGGCTTCGGTGATCGGCAAACCAGCGCCAATCGCGGCTGCCATGGGCTCTTCGATCAAGTATACTTCTCGAGCGCCTGCACATTCTGCTGACTCGCGCACTGCACGACGTTCCACCTCGGTAATTCCAAAAGGAACACAAATAATAATGCGCGGGCGCACTAAACTTTTTCGGTTATGAACTTTGCGAATAAAATAGCGGAGCATCGCTTCGGTGATTTCAAAATC
>CAYWGE010000254.1:1034-3030 GCA_964457215.1 uncultured Pseudomonadota bacterium | reverse complement strand
GTGCGCGCATCTTGACCTTGTTGTCCTGTCTGTCCGGTGTGTCCCGTCTGTCCGCCTTGTTGCCCTTGCTGGCCCGCGGGGCGTTGTTGTTGTGCTGTTTGCCCAGTTTGTCCACCTTGCTGTTGGCCTTGTTGCCCTGTTTGCCCGGTCTGTCCACCTTGTTGTTGACCTGTCTGTCCCGTTTGACCTGTTTGTCCTGTCTGTCCAGCTGGGCGTTGTCCTTGACCAGTACTTCCGCCTCCTGGATTACCTCCCATGCCTTGTGCGGCTAAGCCAAGTTCTTGACCAGCCATTCTCCGGAAAGTATCGCCCGTGAGAGGATTCCCATCTGGGCCGATGATCCCAGGGCCTTGAGGGCCTAAGCCTTGGCTGGATCCCAATCCGCCCATTGCTCCTCCGGGGCGTTGCCTGTCAAGCATCCCTCCAAAACCCGAAGCTCCACCTAATCCTTTTTGACCCATTCCCGGAATTCCAGTTCCACCCCCTAAGCCATATTGTCCGCCCAATCCCTGGCCAAAACCTTGACGGAAAGGGTTGTCCAGGTCAGAACCCGGACCTCTCCCACCGTGCGGACCAAAAGGATTTTGTTCCCCAAAAGGATTTCTTCCCGTTGGATCTCCTCCAACCCCTCCAAAAGGATTATCTCGATTGGCAAAAGGATTTTTAGAATCCATTCCTAAATCGATTCCTAAACCGCGGGCAACATCCAGAAGATCGCGCATTGTATCGGAGGTTGGCATATCTGTGGGGCCGCCTTTCCCTCTCAAGTTATCTATTCGGTTGCGAACTCCGTCGCGGAGATTATCCACTTCAACGGGTTGCAATGGAATTTTAGAAACAATCTCTTCACTACTTACCGTCTTGGGAGTAAGCGCACGAATTTGGTCATAGACTTGAATGACGGGAATAGCGGCTTGTGGATTTTTCTGAGATTCTTCCCGAAGGTTGTCTTGAATATATTCAATAGACCCTATGATGTTGTGACGAGCATTTTCGTCACTGAGGTATGGGGCATAAAAACTACTGTACCATTCGGAGACCATTTGATTGGCACGGTCTAAAGAAACGCCCTCTTTGGTGCTCGCGGCCATATTCTCTGCGGTATTTACCGGTGCGGCAGAAGAGCTCGCTATAAAAGGAGATCCTAAAAATAAACTCAGGCCAAAAATGGCAAGTCTCAGATGTTTTTGTAAGGGCATGGCAGTATCCTCCTAAAAGAATTCAGATTTGTTTTGATAAGAGGGATGCAGAATCTATGCCCGGCAAGAAGGCGTCTAAAAAAGCATACGGTTGGAACATTCTGCTAAAAGCTGCGTGAAGATAAAAATGCTAGCAAGTGTAGAGAAGACCTCAGAAGGCGTCAAAAAAGCAGCATTTTGATGCCCTTGGGTGGACCTAAAGCTTAACCTCTGGTATTTTTGGATTGCTTAATTTATAATTATAAAATAATTATCAAAATATGCTTCGTTTCGAATGGGATTCTCATAAAAGCAGAATAAACCAGAAAAAACATGGAATTTCCTTCGAAGAGGCCAAAACGGTATTTTTTGATGAACGTGCCCGATTAATCCATGACCCTGATCATTCTTCGGAAGAAGATCGTTTTGTTTTGTTAGGGATGAGTCATAAATTTCGTTTGTTATTGGTTTGTCATTGTTATCGGGAAAGCGAGGAAGTGATTCGTATTATTTCAGCCCGGAAGGCTAATAAAAAAGAGAGCACACACTACTCGGAAAGGTGATTGTATGCGAAAAGAATACGATTTTTCAAAATCTACCAAAAATCCTTATGCGAATAAGCTTAAACAGCAAATTACTATTCGCATTGAACAAGATACGATTAATTATTTTAAGAAACTAGCCGAGAAGGCGGATATCCCTTATCAAAACCTTATCAATCTTTATTTAAGAGACTGTGTCCTGACCGCCAAAAAACCCTCTTTAAAGTGGCAATAACTTAAACTCCTTGCGAAGCAGAATTTATTTTGACACCCTAA
>CAYWGE010000254.1:0-1024 GCA_964457215.1 uncultured Pseudomonadota bacterium | reverse complement strand
CCCACTTTGAAAAAAAAACCCGAATCTTCGAGCGATGATCGTGATTCCTTTTTAACTGCCTTTGGTCTTTATGGAGCGATCGGGTTTCAGCTCGCGGCAGCTGTAATCGCGGGTCTTTTTATTGGCCAATGGATCGATCAAAAGCTTCATACCGCGCCTTGGTTGACAGTGCTCGGTTTGATTCTGGGCTCCGTCGGTGGATTTTATAACTTTATTCGGATCCTCAATTGGAAGAATCGCAAAAACTAGATCCGGTTCCAAAACCGATTCGGGGTATTGAAAAACGCCACATCTATGTGGGTGTTTTTATGGTTTTGGCGTCTATTTACTTTAAATCCCTTCCTATTACTTTGAGTGTGTTGGCAGGGGTGGTGTTTAATCTAATCAATTTTCGTTTGCTTACCCGTTTAGTGGTGGCGCTTTTAAGTAAGGAATCCGAGCCAAAAAAAGGAATTGCGCTTCGTTTATTAGTGAAATATGGAGTGCTCGGCATTGTTTTGGGGGTCTTGATTTTAAAAACGCCCCTTCACGCATTTGCATTTTTAGTCGGGCTCTCTGCCCTTGTATTGGCAATCGTTAGCGAGGCTTTGTATGCATCATTTTAGTTGGTTTTCTTTAGCGTGGGATAAAATAACTCACGAAAACATCCATATTTTTTCGGCAGTCTTGGTGGCTTTCATTTTGATTAGCTTAGCCTTAATTGTGCGAAAAAGATTTCTTCAAACCGATAAACTTTTAATCCCCGATGCCAAAACGAGTTTGACGAATGTGGTTGAAGTGGTGATTGAAGGGATTCTTTCGCTCATGGAAGGAATCTTAGGCCCTGAGCATGCACGGCGCTTTTTTCCTCTCATTGCCACCTTATTTATTTATATTTTTGTTTCAAACCTCTTAGGCGTAATCCCTGGATTTTTGCCCCCTACCGATAACGTGAATACGAATCTCGCCTGCGCGCTTTGTGTTTTTGTTTTTTATAACTATGTGGGGATTAAAGAGAATGGGTTGAAAAATTATTTGAAACATT
>CAYWGE010000253.1:0-3030 GCA_964457215.1 uncultured Pseudomonadota bacterium | reverse complement strand
TGCTGATAGCGATTCATCTCTTTTAAGAGTTTGAGAAAAAAATCGATTAAGAGAGGACGTTCTATAAAAGTGGCTGGCCTGATTTCAATTTTGTCTTTTTCCAGTTTTTTCACAGATAAAATATTATTCAGTAAATCAGTGATTGCTTCAATAAAATTAATTTTGTTAGAAACCTTGTATGCACCCACTTGTTCAAAAAATGTTCCAAAAAGACCGGGCTGCCTTAGCTCGGCTGATGACCCATGTGGAGAGCCGATCTCCCGAAATGCCCCAGATTATGGCGGAAATCGCCCAAAAGCTCGGGCAGGCTCAAATTATTGGTATTACAGGGCCCCCAGGAGCCGGAAAGTCGACTTTAGTCGATCGTTTGATTGGAGAGTACCGCAAAGCCGGTAAAACCGTGGGAGTGGTCGCGATTGACCCTTCGAGCCCTTTCTCAGGAGGGGCCTTGTTAGGGGATCGTATTCGGATGATGGACCATGCAGCCGACTCGGGGGTATTTATCCGAAGTTTAGGCACGCGGGGGGCACATGGTGGGCTTTCTCGGGCAACTCGCGACATTGTAAGGCTTATGGATGCCTATGGATTTGATATTGTTTTAGTAGAGACGGTAGGGGTAGGGCAAACTGAATTGGATGTGCTGGAGTTAGTCCATTCGGCCGTGGTCGTTTTGACCCCAGAATCTGGGGACACCATTCAAACCTTAAAGGCAGGACTCCTTGAAGCCGCTGATATTTTCGTAGTGAATAAGTCCGACCGAGAAGGGGCTATTAAGATTCAGAGTGAGCTTAAAGCAATGCTTGAAATTGGGCAGATTACACGGCCTCAGGTAAAGGATTGGGTTCCTCCGGTTTTAGCACTTCAGGCAAATCAAGGAATTGGGGTGCCTGAACTGATCCAAACCCTTGCAGAACATTTTAAGCAGGTTATTTTGAGTGTTTTGCACACCGAAAAACAGGCCAAAATTCGTGTTCAAGAATTTAGAGAATTGATCCTCGAATTTTTAGAGAGAAAATTGGAGCAAAATTTAGCAAAAGTTTATGCCCCCGCTTTGGCTGAAGTGAAGGAGGGGATAAAAACCCCGTTTGAGGCGATCCTGGCCCTTCAGCAGCATGTCCAAGTCTTAATCAAAAAATAAAAGAGTGCCTGTATTTTTTGAGGTTTTTACAACAGGTGTGTAATAACTCTATAAATACCTAATCCAAGTGCTTAATTTTCTTGACGTTCTTCCTACTTTTCGCTACCTCTTCCCCTCTTTAAATTCTTGTTTGCACAAGAATTTTGTTGTTTTACAGCATTTGTATAATTTTTCTGCATTGGAAGAGGCTTTCAGAAAAGTTTATATGCAAGGCCGGCTTGAATGAATGACCGGAACGTACGTGTTTGTACGTGAGGATCATGAGTGAAAGCCAACGCCGCAGATAAACTTTTATGAAAGCCGACAGAGGCGCGTAGCTCAGCTGGTTAGAGCGCATGCTTGACATGCATGAGGTCAGCGGTTCGATCCCGCTCGTGCCTATTGCCTCATTGCATAAATTTCTTTATGCGGCGTTGCTCGCTCAGTCGCAATCCTCACGTACAATGAGTACGTTCCGGTTGCTCCTTCGCGAGCGCCTTGCCTAAAGAGAATTTCTGCAATGAGGTTCCGAATTAACGTGATTGAATACAGGCATTGGTAACTGGTAACTATTTTATGGTTTGTAGACCTGGAAAAGAAAACGATCCGAATGAAATTTTACGGCACTCGGCTGCGCATATTATGGCCGATGCGGTACAGCGTCTTTTTAAAGATGTAAAAGTGACGATTGGACCCACGATCGAAAATGGTTTTTATTACGATTTTGATTCTCCGCACGCTTTTTCTCTTCAAGATTTAGAAAAAATTGAAAAAGAAATGCAGAAAATTGCGGCAGAGAATGCTGCTTTTGAAAGAGAAGAATTAAGTCGAGAAGAAGCGATCAAGCTCTTTGAAAAAATGGGAGAGAATTACAAAGTAGAAATTATTCAGGGGATTAATCCGAGCGAAAAAATCACGCTTTATCGCCATGGAAAATTCATCGATTTGTGTCGTGGTCCTCATGTTAAAAAGGCAGGGGAGTTAAAAGCATTTAAGCTGCTTTCGGTGGCGGGCGCTTATTGGCGGGGAGATGAAAAAAATAAAATGCTTCAACGCATTTATGGCACTGCTTTTACAGAAACTAAAGATTTAGAAAAATATTTAACTCAACTCCAAGAAGCCGATGCACGCGATCATCGTAAATTAGGAGCAAAGTTAGATTTATTTTCAACCCTTGAGCAAGAAGGGCCGGGTTTGATTTTATGGCATCCAAAGGGTGCAAGAGTGCGAGGGGTGATTGAAGATTTTTGGCGAAAGACTCATCGAGAGAGAGGCTATGAACTGGTCTATACGCCCCACATGGCAAAGTTAGATATTTGGCGCACGAGCGGGCATGTCGATTTTTATAAAGAAAATATGTATGCCCCGATGGAAGTCGAAGGACAAGAATACGAAATTAAGCCGATGAATTGTCCTTTTCATATTCTAATCTATAAAACGCGTCTTAAAAGTTACCGCGATTTACCGCTACGTATGGCAGAGCTGGGTACTGTTTATCGCTATGAGCGCAGTGGCGTTTTGCATGGGCTCATGAGGGTAAGAGGTTTCACACAAGATGATGCCCATTTGTTTTGCCGTCCGGACCAAATCGAATCGGAAGTTTTAGAAGTCTTAGATTTAGTTTTGTATTTTATGAAAACCTTTGGTTTCGCAGAATACGAGATCTATCTTTCGACCCGTCCAGATAAATACGTAGGTAGTGAAGCAAATTGGGACTTAGCGACAAGCTCTCTTAAATCTGCCCTCGAAAAGAAGGGATTAGCCTATCAGGTCGATCCCGGAGAAGGGGTGTTTTATGGCCCTAAAATCGACGTTAAAATTAAAGATATGCTAGGGCGGTCTTGGCAATGTTCTAACGTAAAGGACGATTAAAATTAGCCTGAGCGATTTAATATTGAATATGAGGCTGAACA
>CAYWGE010000252.1:0-3046 GCA_964457215.1 uncultured Pseudomonadota bacterium | reverse complement strand
ATTTTGCAAAAACCTTTGAATGCTTTTCAAGTGAAGGAAGACATAGCCAGGCATCTCTTACATTGAAAACTTCTCTCTTTAACCGTCACGAGCAGACCAAATGCAAGGCAGGTGAGGAGAGAAACCGGAGCGTATATAAATATACGTGAGGATTTTTCGACGAACCAACGCCGCAGTTGGACTGCGTAGTAGGTTAAAGAAGAAGTTTGAGAGGATGCACCCTCCTTCACACATCAACCAACAATGGGCTACCGCAAGGTGGCCCATTTGTTTTTTTGACTTTTACCTTCGCAAATACTAATACAAAAAGATTAACAAGTCTGAGCATCACTTCGGGCACAGACGTGAAAATAGGGAAAGCGGAGTCGGTAAACCATGAAAGTTCAGGCACTCGATCAATTTTTAAAATGCAATCAATGTCGAAGTTCGCAAGTATTAAAAGAGTTGCACCGCCTTTTAAACTTTACTTCCGGAGAAATTGTTTTTTATTGCCGAAATTGTCGCAAGAAAATGGGCCTTCTTGCTTTTGGAAAATGGAATTTGCTCAATCGTGAATTTTACGAGCGCCCCATCGGAGTGGCCGCACCCGTTCGGAATTCGCCAGCAAGAAATCGCTCTCGTGGGCGAGACCGAAATAGAAGACGAGCCAGACATTAAACAATATAATATAAACTTCTTTTGGGATGACTATTACGAGCAGCTTATCGAGAAGCCAGCTGACATTTAACACGTTAAAGTATTGGATGGAGCAGAGGAGGATCGAACTCCCGGCCTCTACGTTGCGAACGTAGCGCTCTCCCAGCTGAGCTACTGCCCCGGTGAAAATAACTTTAAACTGATCCTGAAAAGCTGACAACCCTAAATCATGAAAGAACTTTCAAAAGGTCTTCAACTCAATATTTTTGGATATACCCTTCGAATTATTCGCGCAACGTCTCTTTTTATCGCTGCCTATCTTTATGATTCGCAAAATTTCGGAATTTACACCCTCGTTTGGGCTAATGCCGAAGTAATTCTTAAATTTACCCCCTTGGGACTCGAACAAGGTCTTTTATTTGAACTTTCTTACCTTCAGGAACAAGAAGACAAAACACGTCTCTACCGAAAAATAGCCTCCAGTGTCAAAGTGGCTTTTAGCTTCTCGGTCTTGGCCAGTATTTTACTCTTCTGTTACGCCTATTTCTTCGTCGATGGAGAAGTCATTCGGTGGAACTTATACTTTGTCGCTCCTTTAGTTCCTTTAAATACCTTAGGAATGCTTTTCATCCATGCGACCATGGCTCTCAAAGAAATGAAATATAAGGTTTACCTCAAAGACAGCTTAGAGCCTTCGCTCTTTTTCATTTCACTCTTTTTCTTTTTTTGGATCCCCTTCCTAAAGCCTTACGGCATCGTGCTTTCTCAATGCGTTTCTTTATTGATCTCTTTTTTATTTTCAATCTTCTTTTTTAGAAAGTTTTTCTCCTTTCGAACCCTTTTTCAACAGCTTCTCCCCGCAAAAAACTATAAAGCCCTGATTCGATACGCCCTGCCTATGCATTTAATCGAAGTGTTTGATATTTTTCTGTTTCGTTCAGATATTTATATGATGAGTTATTTCATAGGTACGGGGAGCGCTGCCCAGCAAAGACTTTTTGGAGTTTATGGTCTGGCCAAGCAAATTACTCGGGCCATGATTTTAACCAAAAATGCATTTGGACCTATTTTTGTGGCGGTGAGCTCAGAGCAATATCTTAAAAAAGAAAGAAGCCAACTCTGGCAAACCTTTCTTTATTCTTTCGATAAACTTCTTCTTTTAAATTTACCTTTTGCATTAGCCCTTTTTTGTTTCGGCAAAGAACTGCTCTTAATTTTTGGGCCTGATTCAAGTTTGATTAATTTCCCTACTTTTCTTTGGCTCTTGGTGGGGCAACTTTTGTATTCTACGGCCGCACTTTTCATTTACCTACTTATCGTCACCGTTCGCTACACACGTTTTCTTATACTTCATTTTCTCATCTTATTTTCTCCCATTGTTTTGGGCGCTCTCTGGGTACCTAAATACGGAGCTTTGGGAGGAGCAATGGTTTCGGGAGTTTCTTATAGTTTGGTAGCGGCGGCAGGAGTTTGGGAAGTTCAAAGAATCTTCCATGAGAGTTTTCTCACACGCAATTTCTTCAAAATTATTGTGGCAGGACTCGCCGCAGTAGCTCTTACATTAGGATTAAAGAATAGTTTAGTTGCTCATTTTCCATTACCTTCGAAGATCGCGCTTTCTTTTATTCCAGCCCTCCTCCTTTATTTTGGAATTGCCCTACCCTCCAAAGATTTGCAGAAGATACTTTTTTGGCGAAAAGGAAGCACTCATTCCGTCTAAATTAAGAGGCGCTTAATAAATAAGATTTGATAAACCCATCCAAATCTCCATCTAAAACTCTCTCCGCATCTCCCATTTCGTGATCCGTGCGGTGATCTTTTACCATTTTGTAGGGATGTAAAACATAAGAACGAATCTGACTTCCCCAAGTGTTTTCCTGTTTTTGATCTTCAATCTCTTTTTGTTTTGCCCGTTTCTTTTCAAGTTCCACTTCGTAAAGGCGAGATTTTAAGATCTTCATCGCCGTTTCACGATTTTGAGTTAAGCTTCTTTCATTTTGACACTGAACAATAATTCCCGTGGGAAGATGCAAAATACGGCAGGCTGTTTCATTTTTCTGAACATTCTGCCCTCCTGCCCCGCCTGCTCGAAATGTATCAATGCGTAGATCGGAAGGATTAATTTCCACCACAATTTCATCATTGATTAAGGGATGAACAAAGACTGAGGCAAAAGAGGTATGCCGTCTTTTATTCGAATCAAAAGGCGAGATCCGAACTAAACGGTGAACTCCAATTTCGGCCTTTAGATATCCAAACGCGTGGGAGCCTTCGATTGTCACCGTCACACTCCGATAGCCTGCGCCTTCTCCATGGGTATAATCAACAATTTCAGTGCGATACCCTTTTCGCTCCGAATAACGCAAATACATACGAAGCAACATCGAAGCCCAATCCTGAGCCTCCGTAC
>CAYWGE010000251.1:1920-3073 GCA_964457215.1 uncultured Pseudomonadota bacterium | reverse complement strand
CTGTTCCAAATGCTCGATGATCGGAGGGGGAAAGGGTATGGGTGAAGAGAGGAGGTAGGTGAACAAAGCTGGTGCCGATATATCCATCGGTTTCAAACAAATATTGGGTGCGTCTGGCGATTAAGGGATCCACTTTTACTCCTTCAAGCCTTCTTCGGCAGGTGCTCGAAAAGGTTGCTTGAGAACAAAAAAGAAGTTTAGGTCTGTGGGGTTATAAAATAATTGATTTCTCCTCTTCCCAAGCTTAGTCAAAAGTACGTTAATTTTTAAGGATTGGAGAATCAAATGCCTCAAAAACTTCCTAAACTCTATCAATATAAAGTCTGCCCCTTTTGTTGGAAGGTGCGAACGGTTTTGGCCTACAAGAAAATTCCCTATGAAACCGTTGAAGTGCATCCTTTAAATAAAAAGGAAATTGCCTTTTCAAAAGATTATAAAAAAGTGCCACTTTATATCAACGCGCAAGGCAAGCAAGTGAACGATTCCACACCGATTATGCGAGCGATTGATGCGGAGTATCCCGAGAATCCTGTTTTTGAAAGTGAAGGCGAAAAGAAAAAAAGAGAAGATCAGTGGCTGGATTGGTGCGACAAGAAATTGGTTCGCGCGCTGCCCCCTTTAATCTACAAAGATGTGAGCTCTTCTCTAAAAGCGTTTGATTATATTACGAAAGTGGAGAAGTTTAGTTGGATCCAAAAGCGCTTGATTAAATACTCGGGTGCGATGGTGATGACGCTCGTCGCTAAAAAAAGTGCGAAAGAGCAAAAGATCGAAAACCCTCAAGCTCATTTCGAAAAATGTTTGAAAGAGTGGGAGCAAACTTTAAATGCACCTTTTTTTGGCGGACAAAAACCGAATGGCGCCGATTTTGCCGCGTTTGGAATCCTCAAGAGCGTAGAAAGTCTGCCTGCTGCTTTTCAAATCATTCAAAAAAATAAGAAGGTGAAGGATTGGTATCAGGCGATGGAGGGGAAGATTCAGGTTTAAATAAAGTTGAATTCTAAGTTGTATTATCAATTAAATGGTTTGTCATTCGGATCCAGGTAAAATCGGTCAATTAGCGACACTCGGTGCCAAGGGGACGTCTGCAGTTTGAGAGGAGTTCGTCGAATTCTCGAATTTCTTCATCAGTGAAGATATTGCTATCGTTAAG
>CAYWGE010000251.1:0-1910 GCA_964457215.1 uncultured Pseudomonadota bacterium | reverse complement strand
CGTCCTAATCGAAGGTTAAACTCATCGATATCAAATTGACCTGTAATTTCAAAAAAAGAGGGATGAGTGAGAATCGAATAATTTTCTCCATCGGCATGGTAGCTAAAGTAAGCTGTGCAGGAAACTGCCGGGAAGGTTGTTCTTGAAATGGGGTCGTAATAAGTAGGAAATCGCGACGTGTAATCGGTGACCAAGATGCTCGAGTCAATCGAGCATCTTTGTGAAATCCATCGGAGGCGGAGCGCAGCTTCAGCACAAGCGCCTAGTTGCCGACCATTTCTACGATTACTTTCTAGAGCTCTGTGAAGAAGGTCCACCCGATCACCGATTCTTTGTGCATAGATGCTCTGAATGAGGCACAGGTTGTTGAGCAAACACTGCCTTTGATTGGCACTGTTTAAAGTTTGAGCATCACGGCAGCTATGAGAGTTGGCATAGCCACGGGAGAGAGGGGCCAATGTGTTTCTATTAAAATCATCTGCTGCTTGGCACATTCCGACGGCCTGCCGATATTGTTCTCTAGCATACTCTTCGGCGCTGTTTGATGGTGTACCTTTTCCTCCTTCCGGGGGAGGGATTCCTACAATATTGTTATAAATATTGTTCAGGGCTTCCTGAATTTGATCGCAACTATGGTTATTTCCGGAGACCCATAATGGAGTGACAGGGTCTGGTATGGTGGCAGTCCAAGGGTCAGTGAGATAACGTTGAAGAGGAGTTTTGGAAGAAGAGCCTTGCGGGCCTTCTGCAGAGGTAAAATCACTGGTCAGAGCAAGTATTGTCAGGACGATAAAGCCAACTAAGAATAATTTTTTCTTCATAATCATTTCTCCGATACTGAAAGATCCAATCTTATGATTGTGTATAAATAATATTTTTTGTACAAATTTTTTATTCAATTTTCCTCACTTTAAAGAGGCTTTGTCTCAATATTAGAAATAATTGTAAAAACATAATAATATCAATAAATTAAAATTTCATTGACATTGATCCATATTTAGTATAAAAATATGGAGTATGTTCCATAGATTGTTAAACCCATTGAAATCAAACAGTTTTTTACTATTTGGAGCCCGGGGAACTGGTAAATCTACTTTTTTAAGAGAGTTCTTCAAAGACCATAATACTTATTGGGTTGATTTATTAGAAACAGAGAAAGAATTCCTCTATTCTCAAGATCGGGGATTGTTGAAACAGCAGGTTTTAGAAAAATTATCTCTCGACTCCTCCTTGGAATGGGTGGTGCTCGATGAGGTTCAGAAAGTCCCAGCTTTGCTGGACACTGTTCATCAGCTCATTGAATCCACGTCACTTAAATTCGCTCTGACAGGTTCCAGTGCCCGAAAACTGAAGAGAGGGGGGGCAAACTTGTTGGCAGGCCGCGCTTTTCTCAATACTTTGTTTCCATTCACTTCCCTTGAATTGGGGCAGGAGTTTGATTTGACGTCCGTTTTACAGTGGGGAACTTTGCCTAAGATTTATTCTTTCTCTTCTGAAATAGAGAAACAGGAATATCTTAAAACTTACGTTTATACCTATCTGAAAGAAGAAATTGTGAGTGAGCAAGTCATTCGGCGTTTGGATCCTTTCCGGCGCTATCTCGAAATAGCCGCGCAAGGAAATGGAGAAATCTTAAATTACAGTAATATCGCACGGGATGTAGGAGTCGATACGAAAACTGTGCAATCCTATTATCAAATTTTGGAAGATACCTTGCTAGGTTTTTTTCTGCAGCCTTATCATAAATCCATTCGCAAACAGCAAAGGCAGGCTCCTAAGTTTTACCTTTTTGACTTGGGCATCAAACGAGCCTTAGAGAATACATTGAGTTTGAATTTAATACCCAATACGTATGCTTTTGGAAAAGCTTTTGAACATTTTATTATCAGCGAATGTCATCGTTTGAACAA
>CAYWGE010000250.1:1833-3073 GCA_964457215.1 uncultured Pseudomonadota bacterium | reverse complement strand
AATTACACCGCAAGAAATTCAAGAAGTTGCTCAAAAGTATTTTGTGAAAAATAATTCTACTACTTCAGTTCTGAGCAAAGGAAAAAGTTCATGAAACGATTTTGCATTCTTTTATGGGTAGTACTCTTCATGCATACCTCTTCAGCTTTTGCCCAGGATTCCCATATTCAGCGTTTAAGTCAAAAATCGCTGAAAGAATTCCATTTTCCTACGGTAGAGAAGATCAAGCTTTCGAATGGAATGCAGGTTTATTTTTCGGAAGATCACGAGCTACCTACCTTAGAGATTTTTGCTTATATTCGGGGGGGAGCCGTCTTTGATCCTCCGGCAAAAACGGGAGTAGCGGGTTTAGTAGGATCTTTGCTCCGGGTGGGAGGGACTCGGGAGAAATCTCCGAATCAAGTCGATGAGCTTTTAGAAGACCGAGGGGCAGAGCTTGAGACGGGTATGAGCCATGAATATGGCACGGCACGCTTAAGGTGTTTGAAAGAAGATTCCGATTTGCTTGTTTCGCTTTTCTTTGAGATTCTTTCGTCTCCGCGCTTTGATAAAACGCAATTTGAGCTTTCGCGCTCCAGGCAAATTGAAGCGATTAAGCGTCAAGACGATGAAGCAGAGAAAATCGCTTTGCGAGAATTTCCTAAGCTTTTTTACGGTGCAAGAAGCCCGTGGGCCTCTACTCCCACCCCACAAACTCTCCAAGCCATTCGCATTGACGACTTAAAAGATTTTTATGGGCGATTTTTCCATCCTGAAAATGTTGTGTTGGCCGTTGGAGGCGATTTTAAGAAAGAAGCTTTGGTGCAATTATTAGAAAAAGCTTCTTCATCTTGGGCAAAATCCTCCGTGCCGGTCCCTCCGCTCCCAAAAGTTGCCAAAACAAATTCAAAGGGAATTTTTGTAATTAATAAGAAGGGTGGGCAGTCTACCATTCTGATGGGACATTTTGGAGATCAACGTTTTAACCCCGATAAATTTGCCCTCATTCTTATGGATTATTTACTCGGAGGCGATATCTTTTCGTCCCGTTTAGGGGAAGAAATTCGTTCAAATCGTGGTTTGGCCTATGGTGTTTATTCCCACTTTGGTCTCGAAACAGAAATGGGATTATTTTATGTGATGGCTCAAACTAAAACAGAGAGTACCGCACAAGTGATTCAGTTGGCGTGGCAGATTATTCGTGACTTTTATGAAGGCACCCATTTAAGTGAAAACTCCTTACGCTTTGCTAAAGAAGCGA
>CAYWGE010000250.1:0-1823 GCA_964457215.1 uncultured Pseudomonadota bacterium | reverse complement strand
ATCAGTGGGAGCCTCACTTTAATTATGTCAAAGAGAGAGCTCGTTTAGGATTTTTAGGCTATCCTGAAGATTATTTACAAACTTACCCCGAGAGCATTCGCAAGGTGAATTTAGAGCAGATTAAAAAAGTAGGGCAAAAATATTTATTTCCAGATGCTTTAAAAATTTTAGTCGTGGGCGATGAAGCAAAGTTTGTAGGAGATTTAAAGAAACTAGGAGAGGTAAAAGAGCTTCCTGTCACTCAATAATAGTTTACCGATTTTTCCATGAAAGAAAAAATTCATAAAATTTTAGAAGCAACCTTTGAGGCTTGCATTAAAAAGAAAATTCTTCACTTAGAAGAAGTTCCTCAAGTGGTAGTTGAAAAACCAGCAGTGGCGAGTCATGGCAATTTTTCAACTAATATCGCTTTAGTCTTAGCCTCACGACTTAAACAAAAACCTCGCGCTATCGCGGAGCTCTTGGTACAAAACATACAAGATCCAGTGGCCTATCTTTTAAAAAGCGAAATCGCCGGCCCATATTTTATTAATTTTTTCCTTTCACCCAAAGCCTACCACCACACCTTAAGCAAAATTCTTGAGACCGGAAGTAAGTTTGGTACCCTTGAGTTAGGAGCCGGTCAAAAGGTTTTAATTGAATATGTGAGCGCTAACCCCACGGGGCCTATGCATATTGGGCATGGTCGAAATGCGGTAGTGGGGGATACTCTTGCTCGTTTATTGGCCGCCTGTGGTTATGAAGTGAGTAAAGAGTTTTATGTGAATGATCATGGAGTTCAAATTCGTACTTTAGGGACTTCGGTCCTTTATTATCTGGATAAGTTGCAAAATCCGGGCAAGGAAATTGCGCCTCCCCCCGAAGGGTCTTATCAAGGAGCATATCTTCAGAGCTTAGTAGAGAAACATTTAAAAACGCTCAAGAATATGCAGCCGGATCCACTCTTAATCGGAAAAGAAATGGGTAAGGAGCTCTTAGATCAAATCAAAGAAGATTTGGCAGAGTTAAGAATTGAATTTGACCATTTTTTTCACGAGTCTACCCTCTATGAATCTGGAGAAATTGAAAAAGTCCTCCATGAACTCAAAGAAGAGGGGTATTTGTTTGAGCAAGAAGGGGCCCAATGGTTTCGCTCGACGACATTTGGCGACGATAAAGACCGTGTTTTAGTAAAAAAAGAAGGGTCTTACACCTATTTTACCCCCGATATCGCCTATCATCGCAATAAGTACGAACGTCATTATTCCTTATATTTGAATATTTGGGGGGCCGACCACGCCGGTTACATTCCTCGAGTAAAGGCGGCGATGGAAGCTCTAGGCTATGATCCCAACCGTTTAAAAGTTGTATTCATGCAAATGGTAAATTTAAAACGTGGGGGAGAACGCGTTCAAATGAGTAAACGGGCAGGGACCTATGTTACTTTAACCGAAGTAGTAGAAGAAGTGGGGCCGGATGCCGCTCGATTTTTCTTTTTAATGCGTTCGGCCAATGCACAGCTTGACTTTGATTTGGATTTGGCCAAGAAGCAGTCTCCCGATAATCCTGTTTATTATATCCAATATGCCTATGCCCGAATGGCCAGTATCTTTCGCAAAGCCAAAGAAGCGGGAATTGTAAAAGAGAGCCTTGTAAAGTTTTCAGAAACCATGTCATTAGAAGGGTTAGACTTACCCGAAGAATTAGAATTGATAGATCGTCTCTCCGCTTACCCTGAGGTTTTAAAAGAGGCGAGTGATAATTTTGAGCCTCATCGTATTGCTTTTTATTTGCTCGATTTAGCGAAGGCGTTTCAAACTTATTATAGTCGGGCGAAGGGCGAT
>CAYWGE010000249.1:0-3081 GCA_964457215.1 uncultured Pseudomonadota bacterium | reverse complement strand
TGCCCAGCAGGATTCGAACCTGCGACCCTCAGCTTAGAAGGCTGATGCTCTATCCGACTGAGCTATGGGCACAAATCCCTTGCGGGACGTAACCGTTTTACGATCACGTATTACGCAAGGGAAATATATTACAATATTCTTCCGATCAAGCGCCAATCTTAATTTCTTTAGAATATTCTTGTCAGATACAAGTGTTTTTAGTTACACCCTCCTTCCTTAAATTGAATAGATATTTCAAAAAAGCTCAGATGCAAGGCAGGAGTGAGGAGCTGCTGGCCGCTGCATACTATGATGGTATGTGAGAGCTCCAACGCCGTAGATGACTTTTTAGGAATATCGGTGGGGCCATTAGCTCAGTTGGTAGAGCAAGCGACTCTTAATCGCTGGGTCGTAGGTTCGATCCCTACATGGCCCATAAATACAGTTACCAGTGGCCAGTTCTTAGTTATCAGTTATGAAAGAGGAATCCTTTATCACTAGTAACTGGCACCTGCTAACTGAGAACTGTTTCTCAGCGAGGATGGCGGAACTGGCAGACGCGCTGGTCTTAGAAGCCAGTGGGCAACCGTGAGGGTTCGAGTCCCTCTCCTCGCATTCTTATTTTTCTCACGACTCTATCCCTATGCGATTCTACGCAGACCTTCACATTCATTCCAAGCACTCCCGGGCTACCAGCCGCGATTGTGATCTAGAAAATTTGGCCTATTGGGGGCTCAAAAAAGGGATCACCGTGATCGGCACCGGGGATTTTACTCATCCTGTCTGGATGAAAGAACTTCAAGAAAAACTGATTCCTGCCGAACCGGGTCTATTTCGCTTACGTCCTGAAATTGAAAAAGCTGTTTTCCAAAGGCTCCCCTCTTCTTGCCAAGGCATGGTGCGTTTTCTTCTCTCGGTGGAGATTTCTACCATTTATAAAAAGGGAGATAAAACTCGGCGTATCCACCATTTACTCTACGCCCCTGATTTTGAAAAAGCGCTCAAGATCAATCAGGCTCTTTCAAAGATTGGGAATTTAAAAGCCGATGGTCGACCGATTTTAGGATTAGACTCGCGTGATCTTCTAGAAATTACTTTAAACGCTAGTGAAGATTGTTTTTTAGTACCCGCCCATATCTGGACTCCGTGGTTTTCCGTGCTCGGCTCAAAGTCAGGATTTGATCATGTCTCTGAATGTTACAGAGATTTAGCCTCAGAGGTTTTCGCTTTAGAAACGGGGCTTTCCTCCGACCCCAGTATGAATCGCCGAATTTCTGAGCTGGATGCTTATCGTTTGATTTCAAATTCAGATGCACATTCCCCTCAAAAATTAGGGCGCGAAGCTAATTTGTTTGATACCGAACTCAATTATTTTAAACTGAAACAAGCCCTCCAAACGGGAAAAGGATTTGAAGGAACAATCGAGTTTTTCCCTGAAGAAGGAAAATACCATTTCGATGGACATCGCAGCTGTGGAATTCGCTTTTCGCCCGAAGAATCTAAAGCACATCAGGGAATGTGTCCGGTTTGTAAAAAGCCTTTAACTTTAGGCGTGCTCTATCGCGTAAGAGAACTTGAAGACCGCACCACATCCGATTTTGTCGAAGATTTTCAAAATCTAATTCCTCTACCTGAAATTCTATCCGAGATTCTGCAAGTAGGGCCACAATCCAAAACAGTTTCAAAAAATTATGAAAAACTAATCTTAAAGCTCGGATCAGAATTTTCTATTTTAAAAGATATTCCTTACGAAGAGATTCAAAAGCAACACCCTCTTTTGGGAGAGGGAATTAAACGGATGCGCAAGGGAGAGGTGAAACGAGAAGCCGGATTCGACGGAGAATACGGCATTATCCGTCTCTTCGAAAAATCGGAGCTTTCTTGACTTCTTCTTTCTTGATCTTATAAACGCCAAGTGATGAAAAAATCTCCTCAAACAATTATTTTCTTTCTTATCGCGGTGCTTGGTTTTGTCATTTGGTATTATAAATCTTACCTACCAAAAAATTCTTCTATTCCTGCTTTCATGGAGGAGCTGGCCTCGCAAGAGCGTTGTTTCGTTTTAACTCAAGATCACATCAATCTTCTCAAAAAGTCTCCAGTAGTGTGGATTTCAAATGTCGAAAATGGCATGGCCATGCTTGATCTAAACCTCTCCTCTCTCCCTCCTTCTCTCACCCATTTCCGTGAACTCTTTCGGTCCGAGCAAAATAAACTCGAACTTGAATCTTCTTTTCAAATTTTTATGGCCTTTGCGGAAATGAATCCGGGGGATTATTCCTTGCTTGTTGGGGATGTGATTGAAAAACCTGACAATTCAAAGAACGACAAAACAGTCCGAAGACCCGTAGAATTTAAAATGACAGAACAACACCTCAAACTCTTAAAAAATTTGAGTGTAGAATGGGAGAGGTATTTTAACGGTCTAGTCACTGATCCAAAGCGGCCTTACGGGGATATGACCTACTTTGAACTCGACATGGCAGATATTTTAGGTATCCCGCTAAAAGAAGATAGCAAAGGCCAAAGACAAATCAGCCCCGAACAACAAAAACTCTTCGACCAACTCTTCTCCGATTTGCCGTGGTCTCTGCGCGTTTTTCTTAAAAATGCCACCCTCTCTCCCGGAAAATTTTGCCGCAAGCCCGCCGGCTGGGGCCCCTGGAGAAGAGTATCTCTTTAAGCTCCCTTGACACCCTTCTCTTTGGTCTTATAAGGTGTTTAGAAGGAGAGTAAAATGCCCAATTTTCAGGAAATTTTAGGTCAGACTAAAAAACAAATCTCGGAGATCAAAGCCGAAGAGCTTAAAAAATGGCTCGATGAAAAGAAAAATATTGTTTTGATCGATGTGCGCGAAAAAGAAGAACAGGCTGGCGGCGTCATTCCCGGCGCAAAGCTCATCCCCCGTGGTTTTTTAGAATTGCGTGTTGAAGAGCAAGTCCCTTCGAAAGATCAAGAAATCGTGGTTTATTGCGCCGGCGGAACTCGCTCGGCGTTGGCCACTAAATCACTTCACGATTTGGGTTACAAAAAAGTTCACTCCTTGGCGGGTGGTTATTCCAATTGGGCAAATCAAGGATTAGGCACTCACAAAAAGAAAAG
>CAYWGE010000248.1:0-3090 GCA_964457215.1 uncultured Pseudomonadota bacterium | reverse complement strand
GGGATCGTAGGTAAATATGTTCATTTAACCGATAGTTATAAGAGCTTAAATGAAGCGCTCAAGCATGGGGGATTTAAAAATAACACGAAGGTAAATCTTCGCTTTGTGGACTCCGAAGAACTTGAAAAGCAAGACGTGGCTGAGGTTTTAAAAGGGGTAAATGGAATCTTAGTGCCCGGAGGTTTTGGAGATCGAGGCGTCGAAGGCAAAATTAAAGCGGTGCAATATGCGCGTGAGAATCAAATTCCTTTTTTTGGAATTTGTTTAGGAATGCAGATTGCCTGTATTGAATTTGCCCGTCATGTTTTAGGAATGAAAAAGGCCAATAGCCGAGAATTTGATGCGCAAAGCCCTTATCCGGTAATTGATTTGATGGAAGAACAAAAAGCCGTTTTAAATAAGGGAGCCACCATGCGCTTGGGTGCTTATCCTTGCAGCATTGAAAAAAACACCCTGGCCTTTGAAATTTATAGTGAAAAGCAAATTTCGGAACGTCATCGTCATCGCTATGAGTTTAACAATGTGTATCGCGATAAATTCATTGAAAAAGGCTTTGTTTTTTCCGGTCTTTCTCCCGATGGTTCACTCGTTGAAATGATTGAATACCGCAATCACCCCCATTTTATTGCATGTCAGTTTCATCCCGAGTTTAAATCACGCCCTATGGCGCCTCATCCTTTATTTGATGCCTTTATTGCCCAATCTTTAGCCGGGTCTAAACGAGGGCAATGGGAAGAACGGAAAAAAGAGAAGGTCTTAAAGACTCCTAGCCGTGTCAAAGCTGGGGCTTCCTCCCGCACTGCTGCCTCCTCCCGAAAGAAGTAAAGACTAGTACCTCGTCACAGTGAATTCCACATGTTGACAAATTGGGTACAAGTGCCTCTTTTTTATCGTTTCAACGGGCTGTACCCGTTAAAACTTATGTGACGAAGCACTAGCCTTAAAAAAGTATTGACTTTGGGCTGAAAAAGGGAATTTCGAAGTTTGCCGATTCTTTTCCCTTCCTTGACAATCGTCCCCTAGCGGGATTATCATTTTCTTGTAAGTTCTTCTCAAATCAAGGGATTTTTATAGCATTTCAAATTTTAATGAGCAGTTTCATGCTCATTAAAATTTAGAAATACTTATGGTTGATCAATGAATGTGCTGATTGAAAGTTATCAACCATAAGCAAATTTAAATGGGCCTTATACTTGCATGGCACTTGAAATTCGACAAAATTTAAAACTTTCACAACAATTGGTGATTACGCCCCAATTGCAGCAGGCGATCAAACTTTTACAGCTTTCGCGCATGGAACTTTTAGAGATGGTCCATGGGGAATTGCTCGAAAATCCAGTTTTAGAGGAAGAGCCAGAAGAAGAAGATTGTCGTGCTCAAGAATTAGCGGTTAAAGAACATCAAAGCGAAGAAACTACTCCCGAAAAAAGAAATGATACCGAACAAGAAGTCCTTCTTCAAAAAGAAGGAGAATTTAAAGAACCTCAAGACTTTGATTGGGAAAATTATCTTAATACCTATAATGCCCCCGAACATATTAGTAGTGGCTTAGAAGAGCTCCCAAGTTATGAAAATACTTTAAGCCGTAAAGAAACCCTCCACGATCATCTTTTTTGGCAATTAAGATTCTCGGATCTACCCGAAGATGAAGAAGAGATAGGCACCTTACTGGTGGGGAGTGTGAACGACGATGGTTATTTGCAAGATCCTCTTGAAGAAATCGCCGAAAAAGCTCAAGTGACCCTTGAAAAGGTGGAAGCAGTTCTAAAAAAAATCCAGCAATTTGATCCTTTGGGGGTCGCCTCCCGAAATCTTCAGGAATGCTTAATTCAACAAGTTCGGTTTTACCCCGAAAGAGAAACTTTAGAAAAAATCATTCGCCAGCATTTACCCGATCTTGAAAGAAAAGATTATCTGCTAATTGCCCGTGATTTAAAAATATCTGTGGATCAAGTGGTTCACTTTGCCCGTATTATTCATGAATTAGAGCCCAAACCCGGGCGTCCTTACTCTCAAGAATCTTCCGAATATATTACCCCTGATGTTTATGTTTATAAAGTGGGAGAAGATTGGGTCGTAGTATTAAATGAAGATGGTTTACCCAAACTCCAAATTTCTCCTTTTTATAAGCAAATGGCTAAACAGGGTGCTGCTCAAGATGGCGCCAAGGAATACGTTCAAAATAAATTAAGATCAGCGGTGTGGTTGATTCGAAGCATTCATCAACGTCAAAGAACCCTTTATAAAGTAGTGAAAGCCATCGTAAAATTTCAAAAGGATTTTTTTGAAAAAGGGCCACAGCATTTAAAACCCATGGTCTTAAAGGATGTTGCCGAAGAAATTAGTATGCATGAATCGACCGTGTCTCGCGTGACCAGCAGTAAATATGTCCATACACCTCAAGGTATTTTTGAACTGAAATATTTCTTTAATAATGGTCTTCCTTCTAGTTTTGGGGGAGATTCTGTCGCGAGTGAAGCGATTCGAGATAAGATTAAACATATTATTAGTGAAGAAGACCCAAAATCACCTTATTCTGATCAACATATTGTTAAAATTTTAAAAGATAGTAATATCGAAATTGCGCGTCGTACGGTTGCAAAGTATAGAGAGAGTTTGAAAATACTTCCTTCGTCTAAACGTAAACAATTTTTCTAAGAAAGGATTGTTTTATGAAGACTCATGTTACCTTTCGTCATCTCGACCCTTCTGAATCGCTGCGAAATTATGCCGAGCAAAAGATTCAACGTTTCCAAAAGTTTTTGCATGAACCCATTGAAGTTCATGTGATATTACAAGTGCAAAAATTCCATCAAGTCGCTGAAATGACTGTCAGCGCCAAACATTTTCGGGTACATGGAGTGCATGAATCGGAAGATATGTACGCTTCGATTGATGGAGTTTTAGATAAGTTAGATCGTCAACTTCGCAAACATAAAGAAATTGTGAAGGAACACAAATCGGTTGCCCCAACTCATACGGCAGCCGTTGAGTTAAATTCGTAGCGTTATGGATACCTTTAAAAACTACTGCGTCTCCCGATTGCTTCGTTGCGTACCCAAAAAATCCTCATGTATTTCCATATACATT
>CAYWGE010000247.1:0-3114 GCA_964457215.1 uncultured Pseudomonadota bacterium | reverse complement strand
TTTTGGCTTTAGAAGTAAAATCGAAACACCCCATTGCCCAAGCACTTTGCCGTAAACTGAAACAAGAAGGGGTGAACGCCAAAGAAGAAGTTAGAGATTTTCGAGAAGAATTAGGAATTGGTGTTTCAGGAACTTATCAAAATAATTTCTATGAACTCAAATCTCTCATCCTTAGCTCTGCGCATGAGACATTTTCCTCTGAACTAAAAACACGAGTGGGAGTGTGGAAAAACCATCACTGTGTTGCGCACATTGTATTCGGAGATTCCTTACGCTCCGATACCCCTATCGCCATACAAGAGCTCAAAGCTTTAAAAATAGATCCTTATATTCTTTCGGGAGATCATGAAGAAGTGGTGGCCCAAGTCGCGCAGGAACTAAACATTCCTCTGTCGCATTGTGTGAGCCGGGCTAGCCCAGAAAAAAAGAAAGAGATTATTCAAAACTCTAAAAACACCTTGATGGTCGGAGACGGAGCAAACGACGCTCTGGCACTAGCCAGTGCCTGGGTGGGAGTAGCGGTTCATGGTAGTATGGAAGTATCGCTCCGCGCTGCCGATGTCTATTTGAGCCATTCTGGCCTTAAACCCATCTTAAGACTTCTCATTCTGGCGCGCGAAAACATCAAAGTACTTAAGCGCAATTTCATATTTTCTATTTTCTATAATATGCTGGGAGCAACCGCCGCACTCTTAGGATTTATCAATCCACTCTTTGCTGCAATCTTAATGCCCATCAGCTCCCTCACTGTTTTCATTTCGGCGCTATTGGGCACTCGTCTGCTCCGAAAAGGGGGCTCCCTGTGAACATCATTTATCTTTTGATCCCTTTCGCGTTGCTGCTCGCTTTTAGTTTTGTTCTTTGTTTTGTGTGGTGTTCGAAGAATGGGCAATACGAAGATCTCGAAACCCCTGCATACCGCATTTTACTTGAAGAAGAAAGGAAACCTTAAAAAAATGATCAACTCTCAACCCTCAACTTTAGTCGTGGAATACGACGATAAAACTGTCAAAAATTTTATTTTTGCCACTCTTCTCTGGGGATTTGTGGCTCTTCTCTTAGGCGTTGTGATTGCGTTGCAACTAGCCAATTGGAGATTAAACTTTAATATTCCATGGTTCACATTTGGTCGACTCCGGCCTCTTCATACGAATGCGGCCATTTTTGCGTTTGCGGGCAATGCAATTTTTGCAGGTATTTATCACTCGACCCAACGGCTGGTAAAATCTCGCCTCTACTCGGACACTTTGAGTAAAATTCATTTTTGGGGTTGGCAATTCATTATTGTTTCCGCCGCGCTTACTCTCCCTTTAGGCTACACCGTCGGAAAAGAATATGCAGAACTCGAATGGCCCATCGATATCGCGATTACTGTAGTATGGGTAGTGTTTGCCGTTAACTTTTTTGGCACTCTGCTCAAACGTCGCGAAAAGCACCTCTACGTAGCTATTTGGTTTTATATCGCCACGATTGTGACCGTAGCCCTTCTCCATCTGATTAATTCAATGGAGATCCCCATTAGTTTTTTAAAAAGCTATCCTCTTTATGCAGGAGTGCAAGACGCTCTGGTTCAATGGTGGTATGGGCACAATGCAGTCGCGTTCTTTCTCACCACTCCTTTTTTAGGCCTCATGTATTATTATGTTCCCAAGGCCGTAGGACGCCCCATTTACAGTTATCGCTTGTCGATTGTGCACTTTTGGTCGCTTGTTTTTATTTACATCTGGGCAGGGCCTCATCATCTTCTTTACTCCACTTTACCCGATTGGGCTCAAACCTTAGGGGTCGTCTTTAGTGTGATGCTTTGGGCTCCAAGTTGGGGAGGAATGATCAATGGATTACTTACTTTGCGCGGTGCCTGGGATAGGGTACGTCGCGAGTCTATTCTCAAATTTTTAGCCGCCGCCATTACTTTTTATGGCATGTCTACTTTTGAAGGGCCGTTGCTTTCTATTAAATCTGTAAACTCTTTAGGCCATTTCACCGATTGGATCATTGGGCATGTGCATGGGGGAACCTTAGGATGGAACGGATTTTTAATCTCAGGCATGCTCTATTATCTGGTTCCCAAACTCTGGGGCAACAAACTCTATAGCGAAAAATTAGCGAATGCCCATTTCTGGATCGGACTTTTAGGAATCTTAATCTACATTATTGCCATGTGGGTCTCAGGCATCACTCAAGGCCTGATGTGGCGCGGAATGGATGAGAGTGGACACCTACTCTATCCCGACTTTGTAGAAACCGTTATTAAAATTGTTCCCCTTTATTACGCGCGCGCATTGGGTGGAGGTCTGTATTTACTGGGTTATATTTTAATGCTCTATAACCTGGCGCGAACAATTCAACTCGCTCCCCGAGAAACAATAAAAGAAGGAACCAATGCGGCAGCGCTTGGGGCCACCAATATTCAAACCATTCTTAATAGCACCGAAAAACCCCACCGCTTACTCGAAGGTTTACCCTTAGTCTTTACTGTTCTGGTGGTTATTTCTGTTTTAGTCGGTACTATCATAGAAATTGTCCCCGCCTTTTTTGCCCCGCAATATGTGGAGATAAGCCCTAAAGTAAAACCCTATCGGCCGCTCGAATTGATAGGTCGAGATCTCTACATTCGCGAAGGGTGTTATCTTTGTCATTCGCAAATGGTGCGCCCTATTCTTTCGGAAGTCATTCGTTATGGAAAGCCTTCTCAAGCAGAAGAATCAATGTATGATCATCCTTTTCAATGGGGCTCTAAAAGAACGGGCCCAGATCTCGCACGCTTAGGCGGCAAATATCCCGACCTCTGGCATTATCGCCATATGCGTAATCCGCGTGAAGTTACTCCTCTCTCTCTCATGCCTTCTTACGAATGGCTCCTTCACAATAATCTGAATCTTGTTGATCTTAATAAAAAACTTCGTGTGATGAAAGCTTTGGGAGTTCCATACACCGCTGAAGAAATTCAGAATGCAGAACTCGATGCTCGTGGACAAGCTTTGCATATCGCAGATGGGCTCGTAGCCCAGGGAGTAGAATCCGGAATCGAGAAAAAAGAAATAATCGCCTTAATTGCTTATCTTCAACGCCTCGGAAAAGTCCGCAATCGCCTTCTCAAACTCGTTGTTCGCG
>CAYWGE010000246.1:0-3126 GCA_964457215.1 uncultured Pseudomonadota bacterium | reverse complement strand
ATCCTGTCTCAAACCCATATTTTGTCCGTTTATTTTAAGCAGCGTTCCATCCGTTTCCATTTCAATATGTCCGTTTACAATATGCTCGCCGGCTACGAATCCACCTGAACCACGCTCTGTAAGCCAAAGCTCAGCCCCCACGTCACGCCAGCGTTCTAATACTTCTTGAACGGGATGATGGTAGTCGTTTCCGTCTCCTACATTAAAAAGCACTAACTGAGGGCGAAGCGTATTGACATAATCTTCATTAGAACTTGTGCTACTCCCGTGATGGTTCGCATGTACGGCGGTGACAGCTCCTATTGAACTTACTAAAGGAGTTTCTAGGTCGAGGGTAGAATATCCACCCGGATTTCCTCCTCCTGTCAGATCGCCGCCTGTGAGATATCGGAATTGGCCGTATTCTAATAGAAGAACAATAGAGTTTGAATTTTCTAAGCCGCTGTATCCTTCAGTGGGTAAGGGGATGGATGTTCCAGTCCAGAGAGAAGCGTTTGCAGAAACACAACGAAGAGTAATGTGTGAATCTAAATTTAAAAAATCCCCCGCGTTTAAGAGATGTCGGTTATTTTGAACCGCCGCTAAATAAGCGGGAAATGCAGGTGCGCTGTCAATAGGTAACCCACCGCGGTCATAGACGCCTTCTGTAGGAGTTAAGTCATCTTGAGTGGTAGCAAGACCATCTTCTCCATACAAAACTTCAGGTATTCCACCAATATGATCTTGGTCGTAATGAGTAGCGACGATAGCGTCCAAATGAAGAGAATGGTCTCTTAAGAAAGGGAGTATGACCTCTAAACCTTTTCCAGGGCGTCCAGCATCAATCAATAAAGTTTTGCCGTTTGGAAATTGAAAGAGTGTAGAGTCGCCTTGACCGACATTCAGTATTATAATCTTGAGGGTTTTTTCTTCAGCACTTGAAGTGCTTGAGGTAAATTGAATTTCAGTGGGGTGAGGGGGTTGTTTCCAATCTGCCGGCATGTCGCGAGAGTGAAACTCAGAACAAGCATTCACACCTAAGCATAGAAGTAAGAGGGATATTTTTTTGATCATGACTATTGTCCTTTTCTGAGGCGTTTTATCATTTAGATTCGAAAAAATACCGACTGAATCTAAGTAAGTATTTACAACTCTCCCGGAGTAGGTGTTGAAAGATCTATAAAATCTTGGGAATTTTCGTGAGTCGTAGCTCCTGTAACTCGCGATAAACTATGACCTGCAGAGACATCGAGAGCGGGGCTTCCTTCCCCCGTTGCCAATCCATTTCGCGCACCTGTCACGGCACCACTGCCATAGGTGATTGCATCCAGAAGATGGCCTTGATCGTCTAGGAGTTGCGCAGAATCTGACCCATTTTGTGGGTCAAAATTATCGATAAAGTCAGGATTGAGAACAAAGCTTTGATTGGAAAGATTAGTACGTGCGTCCGCAATTAGAAAAAGACCATCCTCTCGCGTTTTTTTGCCCGTAGGAATTGTAATAGTGTCTAAGATTGCTCCGTCACTTCCGTTGATGAGTACAACTTGATATCCTTCTATGTCTTTTTCAGGCTCTCCAAAAAGTTCAATAAACGCATGTCCATCGGTGTCACTTTCTAAGGAGTCGTAGAATATTTCGTTGATTAAAATAAAGCTGGGGCGATGAAGGGGCGTGGAAGGGATGACTGGAGAGCGAGAAGTAGGTGATGGGGGTAATGTATTCAAATTGCCGAAAGGGCGAGAAAATTGAAAAATAAACATCAAAGGAGCAGGTGCTTCGCCAGGGTGTTGATTGAACGGAATTCGGGTGCTACTTTCTACCGAGGGACTAATCAAAAGTGCGATATTGCCTTCTTCTAGGGTTTGCGAAGGGTGCCAAAGCACTTCTTTTTTATTTTCGCTTAAAGTAAATTCTCCCGTAATTATCGGTTGTTTGTGATCTTCAATGGCGTTCCATAAAACGCTTGCATCTAGGGTACGAATATTTTCAACGGAAGCGATTGCGAGTGATTGATTATTAATTGAGTGGGAATTGAGTTCTTCTGAAAAAATGATTTTAATGGATTCTATTGTATTTTGAACTTGAGAAGGATCCGGAGAAATCCCAGTTACGTAGGGTTGATGATGAAGCTGAGAGTCAAAGTGTGGCTCTGTGTTTCCTGCGCAAGCGCTTACTACAAGAAATAAAAATAGGACTATTTTTTTCATGAGAGATCTCCTGTTGCATTGGATGCAGTCTGAGTTGCATTACTCTCCGGGCTTTCATTTTCGGGGGTGTTGTTTCTTTCGGACCGCTCTGAGTTTTGAAGGGAGTCAGAAAATTTCCCCCCAGTTAGTGCGTCTAGCTTTGCGTTAAGTTCTTCAAGTTTGAATTGAAGAAGAATCGGATAATCTCCGGGGTTTTTATGCTCATTACGTAGTAAGAGTTTTTTACGTTCAAAATAAGCTTCGCGGAGTTCTTCTAAAATTTCGGATCGCATGATGATGCGGTGGCGTGCTTCAGCAGAAATGTTGAGTTCATCCTTGCTAAAAAGAAGTTCATTAAAATCCCAATATGCTTTTACCTCAAAACCTTGATTGAGATTATTGTCTTGATGGACACTGGCCTCTGGTGGCCCTAAGGTTACTCCGGCACTGGTGACGGAGATAGAATCTTGGATGGTATTGTTGATTTGGTTGGCATACTTTTGATCGTAGCCCACCATTACTCGGGGTAGGGCGTGAGAAAGCCTAGATTTTCTTTTCCATCGTCGGATTTCTTCATTTTCTAATTGTGCATAACGAAGAGTCCATGTCTGTAATTGTTGCAAGCTGGGCTCAAAACTAAATGCTGTAGTCTCATCAAAATAAGGGTGAATAAGCAAAATAAAAAGTAGAAAAAATAATTTCTTCATGTCGACTCCTCTGTGAATGCGAAGATATAAATTGCTCTTGCTTGCTAAAGCAGTTTGCATGCCAACAGTAGGAGGGCCAGTTTTTATGGCTTATAGAACTATTAGGTGAAAACCAGTCTGATTTTCGGACGCAGATCAGGGAAAAGCGTCCGATTTTTGGAAAATTGCCTTTCAATTTGACAGCCCTAAAGACTTAAGTTAGGGAGGCGGCTCTTCAATTGATCAGTAAAGGGTTCATGAAAAAAAACTTTCTT
>CAYWGE010000245.1:0-3152 GCA_964457215.1 uncultured Pseudomonadota bacterium | reverse complement strand
GAAAACGCCCGATATTTAGTGAAGTGTGTGAAGGATTATTCTGGTCTAGCCAAGGCTAATTAAGGGTGATAAAGCGTTGGCATGAGTTTTTTAGGCCAAATCGATCTTGATCTTTTAAAGCGCTACGATAAGCCGGGCCCGCGCTATACTAGCTATCCGACTGCGCCGAAATTTTCGAAAGAATTTGGGGCGGTGCAATTTGAAGAAGAGCTGAAGCGATCTAATAAATCTAAAAGTTCTCTTCCGCTCTCCCTTTATTTTCATATCCCTTTTTGCGATACGCTTTGTTATTTTTGTGGTTGTACGATGTTGGTGACGCACGAGCGTCAGAAGATTTCTGAATATCTTGATTATCTTGAAAAAGAGATCGAACTTTTCTCCCAAAATACAGAGCCCCATCGAGAAGCCATTCAAATGCATTGGGGGGGAGGAACGCCCACTTATCTCAAACCGGAGGAGATCCGCCGGCTTGGAAACTCCATCCAGAAAAAATTTAAATTTAATCATTCAGAAATTGAAGCAAGCTGTGAGATTGACCCTCGCGATCTGACGCGTGATCATGTGCTGGCCCTGAAAGAAGCGGGTTTTAATCGCCTTTCAATGGGAGTCCAAGATTTTGAGGAGAAAGTCCAAAAAGCGGTGAATCGCATTCAACCCGAGTCAATCACCCGTGCGGCGGTCGATTGGGGGAGAGAACTGGGTTTTCAAAGTATTAATCTTGATTTAATTTATGGGCTCCCTTTTCAAACCTTAAAGAGTTTTGAGCACACTTTAGATCGAATTTTAGAGATTAGCCCAGATCGTTTAGCCATTTTCAATTATGCCCATGTACCTTGGCTGAAAAAACACATGAGCCTCATTAAACAAGAAGATCTCCCAACGCCTGATCAAAAACTTTCGATTTTAAAGATGACCATCGAAAAACTGCAATCCGCCGGTTATGATTATATTGGCATTGATCATTTTGCAAAACCTACCGATGAGCTGGCGGTCGCACAAAAAAATAAAACACTTTACCGGAACTTTCAGGGTTATTCGACAAAAGCAGGCACTGAAGTCTATGCTTTAGGCATGAGCGCCATTAGTCAACTTGCTGAATCTTACGCGCAAAATGCGAAAACACTTCCCGAATATTACCAAGCCATTTCCCAAGGTAAATTTGCCACTCACGTGGGTTATCACATGAATGCCGATGATCATCTACGCAAAGAAGTGATTATGAAACTCATGTGCGATTTCGAGCTGGATAAAAAAGCAATTGAAGAAAAATACTCTATTTCTTTCGACGCTTATTTTCACCCTTCACTGCGAAAGCTTTATCCCATGATCGAAGAAGGCTTAGTGCTGCATCGTCCCAATAAAATTGAAGTGATCGGGATGGGAAAACTTTTAATCCGCAATGTCGCCATGGCTTTTGATGCGTATTTAGAAGAAATGATGAAAGAAAAACCCGTGTTTTCGAGGACTGTGTGATGGAAAAGGTGGGAGTGGTCCTTTTTAATCTCGGTGGTCCGGATTCTTTAGAAGGCGTTGAACCCTTTCTGTATAATCTTTTTCAAGATCCCGATATTTTTACCTTTCCTTTGGCCTCCCTCGTTCGAAAACCTTTGGCCAAGTTCATTTCAAAGCGCCGGGCTCAAAAAAGTCGAGTTTACTTTGAATACATGGGCGGCAAGTCGCCGATTACGGAGCTTACTTTGCAACAAGCGCAGGCATTGGAAGAAAAACTGAACTTCAGATCTCTTCCCAACCCTCTCCTTTGTAAGGAGAGGGGGCAGACACTTCCCCTCCTTACAAAGGAGGGGACTGAGGGGAGGTCTTTCCGCGTTCTAGTCGCCATGCGTTTCTGGAAACCGTTTACCTCTGAGGCCTTGGAAGTTTTGAAACAGGAAGGCATTCGCAAGGTGGTATTGCTACCTCTCTATCCTCAATATTCTTTTACGACGACGCGTTCGAGTGAGCGCGAATGGGATTTTCAGTGCCAGAAAACAGGAGTAAGTTTTCAAAAAGTCTCTCGTATTTTAGAATACCACCAGCATCCGCTTTATATTCAGGCCTTGGCGGCCCGTATTCGGGAGGCGATTGCAAAGTTTCCTCCGGCTCAACAAAAAAATGTTCATTTATTGTTTAGTGCGCACGGGATTCCTTTAAAAGAGATCAAGGCAGGGGATCCTTATGAAAAGCAGATTATTGAGAGTGTGAAGCGGGTTCAAGAAGAGCTTAAGAATCAATATTCTCATTCTTTGTCCTATCAAAGCCGTGTTGGTCCTTTAAAATGGTTAGAGCCTAATACTGTGGAAATGATCACCCAGTTGGCTAAAGAAGGAAAAAAGCAAATCGTGGCGGTTCCGATTAGTTTTGTATCCGATCATTCCGAAACTTTATACGAACTTAAAAAAATGTATGGCGAACTTGCGCAGAGTTTGGGAATAGAACAATACGAGCTCATGCCGGCGCTCAATGATCACCCCTTATTTATTGAATGCTTGGCGGATCTTGTCAGAAAACAGTTACCAGTTACCAGTTATCAGTTGCCAGTGACCAGTTAAAGGTACTAATAAAACTTAAAGTGCCTTAACTGATAACTGATAACTGATAACTGATAACTAGTAACTAGCCCTATGTTTGAATTAGATGAAATTTCTTATCTTTTAACCGTTGATACGGATTATTCTCTTCAAGAAATTGAAGCTGAATTGGCGAAAAAATCTTTTACTTTGGGTTATTTTTCTCCCCCGCGAAATGAAGTAATCTTGGAGCAAGTACTCTCTGAGAAGCTTCCGAATTTACATGGGCTCTATTATGGAGAACTTCCAGAGCTTTGTGTAGCGCTTGCACTAGAGACGCCCCGTAGTGAAGTAATCCAAACCCATCCTGCTCCCCGTAAAGCTACAGGCCCAGATTGGAAAAATTTGATTTTAGGGAGTCAAAAACGCTTAGGCGTGATTTATCAGGCAACGCTTAAAGTATTTTTAAAGCCAGAACATACTTTTTACTCTTTTGTGAAAGTTCCAGATTTAGAGGCCTCGCGCCTCTTAGAACAAAAACTGAGATATCGAGAATTGATCCCTCTGAGCTATGGTCGTTTTGAGAGCAAAGATTTACCTAAAAAATTGGCTTGGGATGGTTCTTCTTATTTTTTTCGTGCGTTT
>CAYWGE010000244.1:0-3162 GCA_964457215.1 uncultured Pseudomonadota bacterium | reverse complement strand
CCAACGGATCCGAGAATTCTCCGACGCTTACATTGAGTTCGTCGGGCGTAGGAACGGCTTGGAGTTTAAAAGGGCATTCGGGATTCTTTGTATCAATCAATGAAGCCCAGTAAGGGGTGACGGCAAACTTATATTTTTCTAGAGTGGAATTAATTCGGTTTCTTTCTTCTTCCGAAATAGGGATTATTTTTTGAAAATCATCGCCGGTGGTGAGCGTATTTTTCATTTGCCATTTCCAATCGTCCCATTGTTCACGGCTTACCTTTTCCCAAGGCTTGAATTTTTGGAAATAGAGTGGGTCGGTATTGTTGAGATAGGGGAGTTTCATAGGTATTTCCTTTCAAACCAATCTCTTAATTTTTTATTTTTTCTCAGTAAACCTAACGCTAACTCTGAATGGCCTTCCACATAACCATTTCCAATGAGTAGATTGATGTCTTTTCCTAAACCTTCAGCGCCTAAAGCCACCCGCGTGAAACTGGTTGCCATACTAAAAAAAATAACTGTTCCTTTATCGCGACAAGCCAAGATTGAAGTGATTTCGGTATGGGGAACATTGGCCACGTTCACGACAAGGTCATAGTTTTGTAATGAGGTGTTGGGTCCAGTGGCATCTTGTTCAAAAGTTTCATCAGCCAATTCTAACTCTTTCATTTCTTTCAAAGAGTTTTTATCAATATCTAAACAATCAATTTTGATTTTTTTACCAAAGGTATTTCTTAAAGCGGCGGCAGAAAGTTTCGCCGATTTGCCTGCGCCCACAAACAGAACTTTATCGCTTTCTTTTGCATGGCGAAGCACCAAGGCCGGTGCTCCGCATACATCGAGGACGGCTAAGGCAATTTTTTCCGGTATATCTGAAGGAAGTTTGCAGGCGATGCCGCTGTCAAATAGAATGGCATGTCCTATTGCTTCGATTTGTCCGGTTTCAAAATTGATTGAGTGAATGCCTTGCAATTCTAATGGGGTGAGGGTGAGTGAAACGAGCGTTGCAATTTTATCACCCGGTTTTATTTGAAGAGGGCCACGATAATTTTCCCCAATTTCTTTCACGGTGCCAATGAGCATGCCACCGGATTGGGTAACGGGATTATGCATTTTGCCCCGTTCTTGAACGATGCTTAGAATGTGATTTTTAATCTTCTCGAGATTGCCTTGATTGAATTCAAAAATCTGTTTGAAGCTTGAAGAATCCAGATTGAGCTTTTCAACTTGGATGAGGATTTCGTTATCAAAAATAGGGAGCGTAGGGTTTAGCTTCTCCGCGGCTTGAGGAAGCACCCCCGCAGGGCTTATAACACGATGTAAACCATAGGGATTTCCAGGTCTCATACCCCTATGATAATCGATTTAACTCTTTTCGCCAACGTTGTTATTTTTAGCCTAGAGGGAGCGTAGGGCTTGGAGGGTTTTCTCTATATCGCTAGGGCTTGTCGCATACCCAATACTCAGACGTAGAGTGCCTTCGGCAGAACTACCAAAGGTAGAATGAGCCCAGGGGGCGCAATGTAATCCGGGCCTCACTTGAATTCGGAATTCTTCATCTAGACGAAGTGCCACTTCTTGCGGTGTTTTTCCTTCAAATTGAAGAGAAATGACCCCGGCATTTTTCTCCACTTCTTTGGGAGCGATGATCCGAATTCCTTGGATAGATTGAAGTCCTTCGTAAAATTGCTGGAGCAAGGTTTGTTTGTGTTGCCAAATTTTTAAAATCTGAGTTTTCTTTAAGAATTCAAACGCTGCTTTGAGACCGGCGATTCCTACTAAATTATGCGAACCACTCTCGTGTTGATCGGGCCAAAAAGTGGGTTGAGTATCTTCTTCTGATAAAGAGCCCGTTCCACCTTCGCGCAGAGTGCGCAGTTCGATTCCCTCGCGAGTCCATAGGATGCCAGTGCCCAGAGGGCCTAGCAAGGCTTTGTGGCCGGGCATGGCCAAAAGATCGATCTTCATTTTTTCGACATCAATGGGGTAAGCGCCGGCGGTTTGAGCCGCATCCACCAAAAATAAAATTCCTTTTTTACGCGCCCTTTCCCCGATTTCTTGAAGAGGCGTTAAAGTGCCGGAGACATTGCTGCCATGAATAAAGGTGATGAGCTTAGTATGAGGAAGGAGGGCCTGATCAAATTCTTTCCAATTTATTTCACCATTCACATTGACGTTTACTTTAGAAAAAGTGATTTGATTTCTTTTTTGTAATTCTAACAAAGGACGGCTGATCGAGTTGTGTTCAATGCTTGACGTAACTACATGATCACCAGGTTTCAAAACCCCTTTTAGGGCGAGATTTAAGGCATCCGTTGCATTCAAGGTAAAAATTAAACGATTGGGATTGGGGAGATTGAAAAGAGAAGCAAAAAGAGAGCGGGTTTCGTCCAAGATTTTTTTTGCTTCGAAGGCCTCACGGTAGGCGCCTCGACCGGCTGAGGCCCCGCAATTTGTCATGTAGTTTTGGATGGCTTCGAGGACTCCAGGAGCTTTTGGATAAGAGGTAGCCGCATAATCGAGATAAATTCGAGATTGTGGAGTGTTTGGTTTCACAGTTTTACACTAAATTCTTAGGGGAGTGCCTTGTCAATGCTGATTTTTAAGGGAGAGGAGGTTGATCGATTCTATGTGATAGGTTTGCGGAAACATATCAATTACCTGCGAGAATTCGTGTTGGTAACCCAAGGTGCTTAAAATATTGAGATCTCGCGAAAGAGTAGAGGGATCGCAAGAAATATAGAGTATTTTCTGGCATTTTAATTTGGCCATTGCTTCCAAACACTCCACACTTCCGCTGCGTGGGGGATCCAGTAAAAGCCGATCAAAAGAAATCGAAGGGGACGTTTGTAAATATCGAAAGGCCGTTGATTCGATAAAGCGGAGGTTATGAACATGCTGCTTCTCTAATTTTTTTTTGGCTTGCTCAATCGAGGCAGGATTTGATTCGACGGCAATCATTTCCTTGGCTTTTTTCGCGAGAGAAAAAGAAAAATTTCCATTGCCCGCATAAAGCTCCAACACGTTTTCTTTTCCAGTCAGCTCTAGAATTTCTAACACACGCGTAATCAACTTTTTATTTTGAGAAGGATTCACTTGCGAAAATTGAGTTTCATTTTCAGGGTCCGCTTCTATCTTCACTTTCCCGGCATCTAATCGTATTTCAATCTCATGGCG
>CAYWGE010000243.1:0-3207 GCA_964457215.1 uncultured Pseudomonadota bacterium | reverse complement strand
TTAATCTTATTAGCTTGGTTTTATTTTCAAGAAAAGGAGCAATTTATGAGTGAATTATTAGAAGGCAGTCCCGCCCCTGAATTTAGCGCAAAAGACGAATTAGGAAATACCGTGCAACTTTCCGATTTTAAAGGAAAGAAAAACGTCATTCTCTATTTTTATCCCAAAGACGATACACCCGGTTGCACTATTGAGGCCTGCAATTTTCGCGATAATCTCAATCAATTCCAAAATGCCCAAACCCAAATCTTAGGCGTAAGTTTCGATGATGCGAAAAGTCATCAAGCTTTCAAAGAAAAGTTTCATTTAAATTTTCCACTACTCGTCGATTCCGACAAAAAAATAGCAATGGCTTATGGCGTAGCCGGCGAACAATACGCCGCGCGCGATACCATCGTGATTGATAAAGAAGGAAAAATAAAAAAAGTATTGCGTAAAGTTGATCCTAAAACCCATTCGGAGCAACTGCTTCAACTCTTAAAATAATAAAGGAGACTTTTATGGAAAAACCATTCTTAACCGATGTTAAAACTCTTCGCGCCCGCGCCCGTCAGCATATTGAAAATGGGGCCGTGACTGAGGCTTACAAAGGCGACCGGCAAACCGTGATTAAACTTTTGAACGAAGCTTTAGCGACCGAAATTGTTTGCGTGTTGCGCTATAAACGCCATTTCTACATGGCTCAAGGCATTCACGCGGAGCCCGTGGCGCAAGAATTTTTACAACATGCCAATGAAGAACAAGGCCATGCGGATCTTATCGCCGAACGTATCACTCAGCTCGATGGAGAGCCGAACTTTAATCCCGAAGGGCTCTTAACTCGCAGTCATGCAGAATATGTCGAAGGAAATTCCTTAGTCGATATGATTAAAGAAGATCTGGTCGCCGAACGCATTGCAATTGATTCTTACGGTGAAATGATTCGTTATGTGGGCAATAACGACCCCACTACGAGACGTATGCTAGAAGGAATTTTGGCCATGGAAGAAGAACATGCCGACGATTTGGCAAATATGCTAAAGACATTAGATCCTACCAAAGCTTAAGATGAAAAATCTTTTCGAATCTTATAAAGGTGTTTTCACTCACCCCGATAATTTTGGGATGCTGGTGGGTTATCGGGTGGACGAAATCAGCACAGGTCGCGCCAAGACCTCACTTACCATCGAAGAAAAACACATTAGCCCCTCTGGGATGACTCATGGAGGGGTTCTTTCTACTTTCGTCGATTTTTCGATGGGGGCTGCCTTATTTAAAAGTCTCAAAAAAGGGGATCGCTGCTCCACCATCGAATTCAAAATCAACTACATCTCGCCCGTAAAGCTTGGAGAAACGATTTTTGGAGAGGCCAAGATTAAATACCTGGGAAAATCCCATGCGGTCATGGAATGCCACGTGTTTCGCGAAAAAGAAAAAGACAAAAAAGACATCGCCATGGCGATGGGAACTTATAATATTTATTCTAAAAAAGATTAACGTGCTCTACAACGCCCATTCTCCCATTTACTAATTCCATACTCAGTCGCATAAAATTCACAATCACTTTTCTGAAGTAATTCGAACCTGGAGCGGCAACCGACTGTGGGACAATTACGGGCAAACCCTCTGCCATCTTTCATGCAAGCAACAACTGATTCTCCCCGATAGCCCAGCGCTTCGCATTGCAAATCGTCTTCACAAGTTTTTTTAGCCTTGTGTTTTCCGCAAGGATCTCCAGGAGCCGAAGAACACCAATCTTGAGGACTTAACCCGCAATTGCTCGCTGAAAAGGAAAGAGAGGGGAAAAAAAGAAATAAAATAAAAAAGAAGATGGGCATTGTTTTCATGAAGAAAATTCTCCTTGCCATAAAGCTTCCAAAAAATCCGCAACTGTATTGCGGTTTATCATGATAAACCGCATCATAAAGGATATTTTCTCCCTGAAAAAAACAAAAATCCCTTCCCCTCAATTGATAAGGGAAGGGATAAAGTAAACGACTTACTTCTATGCCTTTTTCGATTCTTCGAGATTCTTAAGGCCTTTTTTCTTGGCATTGACCAAAATCGACATATTGCCATGCGGATGTTTATTTTCGCGCATTAGCTGATGGGCATCTCCTGTTTCTTTGAATTCCCAGACACGAGAGAGGCAAGGGTCAATCTTTCCTTCGAGAACTAAATTGTTCACGCCGATTGCTTGATCATCGTTTGCAAAGTGAGAACCCTGAAAACGTTTTTGACGCATCCATTGATAGCGTAGATCCATGGTGGCATTGTAACCCGTTGTTCCGGCGCAGATCACAACCATTCCGCCGGTGTCGCAAACAAAAATAGAAGTGGGAACCGTATCTTCACCCGGATGTTCGAAAACAATGCGAGGGCTTTTCTTCTCACCCAACACATCCCAAATCGCTTTTCCGAAATCACGGGCACCTTTTAACCAGGTGTTATATTTTTCGTTGTCTTTCCAGTGCGGCAACATACCCCAATGATTGAATTTGCGGCGATCGATGCAACCCACTGCGCCTAATTTTTTGCAGTATTCGACTTTATCTTCGCCCGAAACCACTGCAATTGCTTTTGCGCCAAAGGCTTTACAAATTTGAATGGCCATTGAACCCAGACCACCGGCGCCCCCCCAAACCAAGACCACATCGTCTTTACGCACTTCGTGTTCTTGCCAGCGTGTGAGCATTCGGTAAGCAGTAGCTGCGACCAACATATAAGCTGCCGACTCTTCCCAACTTAAATGCTTAGGTTTCGGCACACATTGATGGGCCTGAACTTTGGTAAATTGAGCGAAACTTCCCCAATTACTTTCGTAACCCCAAATTCGGTAAGAGGGAATATACATGGGGTCTACACCTTTTTGGATGGCCGGATCATGAATATCCCACATGCCGCAGTGGATGACGACTTCATCTCCCACTTTCACATTCTTTACATTTTTTCCGATTTTATAAATCACTCCGCTAGCGTCTGAACCACCGATATGAAATTCTTCCTTTTCACCCGCTTTATTGCGGGCTCCAATAACATTGACTGGGATTCCTAAAGCGGCCCAAACGTTATTGTAATTGATCCCGGCAGCCATCACATAAACTAAAACTTCGTCATCGCCAATTTCAGGCACGTCAATTACCTCTGCCTGGAAAGCAGTTTTCGGCTCTCCAAAACGCGAAGGGCGAATCACTTGCGCATGCATCTTTTTAGGAACTTCTCCTAAAG
>CAYWGE010000242.1:0-3221 GCA_964457215.1 uncultured Pseudomonadota bacterium | reverse complement strand
AAGGTTTTAGATATGGGTGTACCAAAAGAAAACCTCATCTCAGAAGAGTTCGAAGGATATTAGATATAGTGGGTAGAAATTAGGAAATCGGAAGTTTTACTTTCTCCTTCTCCTCGATCTCTCCGAATGAATTTGTTGTTTCGATTTGTTGTCCAAGTTTTGAGAAACCGGTTGTGACAGTGGTCATCATGTTGTAAGAGTTGGTGACATGGCGTGATAGGGTTTCAAGACTTTCGTTCGTTTTTTCATATTCTTTCTGGATACTGCGGAGATTGTCCAAAATTTTATGTGCTTGTTGAGAAATTTTTTGACCTTCAAAGCCGATGAGAATCGTGCGCAAAAAAGCATAAAAGGTCATAGGGGAAACTGCAAGGACTCTTTTTTTTGTGGCGTGGTCATATAGAGTTGACTCATTAGCAATTTCATAATAAATAGATTCTGATGGTACATACATTAAAGCAAAATCAATAGTTCCCTCATTTGTCAAAATGTATTTTGTCGAAATCGTATCTATATGTTTTTTAATATCATTTATAAATTCACGCTCTATTAATTTTTTTTCTTTGTCGTCTACTGCTTTTGATATTTTTCTGAAATTTTCCATCGGAAATTTTGAATCGATCGGAATAATACCTCCACCTGTGATAATGATTGCGTCAACAATACTCCCTGTTTTAAATCGATATTGAAGTTTATAGGTATTTTTCGGTAAAAATTGACTCAATAGTTCTTTTAAAACCTGTTCGCCAATATTTCCTCTAAGTTTTGGACTATTTAAAAATTCCTGAAGGTCGTGCATAGAGCGCCCAATTTCTGACATTTCACCCAATGATTTTTGGACCGAAGCAAAAGCGGCAGCCGCAGAATTGAGCCTGGTGTTCATTTCTTGATTGTTGTTGTCAAGCCGTTTGTCCATCGATTTGAGCCATTCAACTAAAGTTTGATCCTGATTCGAAGTCTGTTTCTTGTTTATGAAATAAATTACGATTCCAAAACCTATGATAAGAATCGTTGATAGTATGAGCAAGTCAATATTCACAGTGAGGTTTATTTTAGCACAGTTTTGATACTGCTATGATATGTCAATGCCATCAGCTTCCTTAACAAAAAAGTCGATTCCATCAGATTCTAGTTTTAAATAACTTGCATTACCAATTTTTTTTGTATGTTGATCGGAATAGTCCCAAACACCAAGGTGAATTAAGAGAAGGCCAATAATTCCTGCATGACTCACAACCAAAACATTTCTGCCGTGGTACGCGAGAGCTACCTCTCGTAGAAATCTTATTAGCCTTTCTATGACCTCCGCATCGGTTTCAATTGTAGGATATTTAAAATTCCATTTCTCTCTACTGGTAAGTTGGGCAAAATTTTCAGAATATTCCTTTAATTCAGTCCTAAAAATGTCATATTCCCGCCCTTCGTAGTCTCCAAATGCTTTTTCCCTTAAAAATTCGGTCATTTTGATCGCTAAATTTCGTTCCTGGGCAATTATTTCTGCCGTGTCGCGCGCACGGGATAAATCAGAAGAAAAAACTTGATCAAAATGAACATTCTTAAGCTTTTCTGCTGTATTGGATGCTTGTTTGATGCCCAGTTTTGTAAGCGGTGAATCTCCGTGACCTTGTATCAAACGTTTGACGTTCCACTCTGTTTCTCCGTGTCTGACTAGATAAATTGTACAGGGCTGATTACTTTTCATTCTAATGACACATTATATAATACAGTTATGAAGGAACCCAGATGTATCAGATATTTTAGTAACAGGGAAAAAGCAATTATGGCGAGAGATTTGATAATTAGCGAAGGATTTGAAGCTGAAATTAAGGAAGATAAGTTCGGAACGATGACTTTGGATAATTTTGGGATGCCATTGAGATTCAGGCTCTATGTTGAAAGACAGAATATTAACAGAGTTGCGGAAATTTTAGCGGAGAAATTAAGAAGAAGACGTATTTAAGTTCTTTTCCAGGACCTCATATAGAACTATCCCAAGGGAGACCATAACATTCAAACTCTTATTTATACCCAGTTGCGGAAGTTGGACAATTTGATCAGAAATGTCCAATATTTCCTGAGATATACCGTCTGATTCGTGTCCAACAATAAGTGCTACGGGTAGATGATAATCTGCTTTTGTGTAATCGATAGCTCGGCCATCCAGTTCGACAGATACAATTTTTATATTTGGAATATTGATCTTAAGATTTTTAACCGCATCAAGTGTATTCGGGAAATATTCCCAATCTACCCATTGCCACGTGCCGATAGAAGCTTTTTGAATTCTTGAGTTTGGGGGAGTTTCTGATCCGCGGCATAAAAATATTTTTTTTGCACCAACCGCATCTGCCAGTCTAAAAATGCTTCCAATATTATAGGTATCTAATACATTATCAAGGATTATATATATTTCTTGTCTTGAATTTTTTACTTTTTCCAGTTGTTCTTCGGTTGGTGTGATTACTCTTAATTCTTCTGCACCAAGCTTTGTGATATCCATCTTAATTAGAAGTGCTGGTTTTGGGATTTGTAATATCTTCTTTTTTCCAAACGGCAAAATCGCAATTAGGATAATTGCTGCATCCGAAAAATGTCCTTCCTTTGCGGGTTCTTTTCATAACAATTGCACCTTTGTCCTTCGGACAAGGGATATCCAGTGTTTCGGTTATGGATTCTGTAAAACGGCATGCAGGAAAATTCTCGCACGCCAGAAATTTTCCAAA
This sequence comes from uncultured Pseudomonadota bacterium, assembly GCA_964457215.1. Taxonomy (GTDB): domain Bacteria; phylum UBA10199; class UBA10199; order JADFYH01; family JADFYH01; genus CAYLKF01. Next base: position 498 of record CAYWGE010000242.1, on the reverse strand, counting down.
ACGTGATTGTCTGACAATAAGCCGGCCATTATCTGTCGGACACATTCGATCTGAATATTCTATTTCAATTGTTACACCTTCGGCATCCTCTGCAATTTTCAATTGTTTTTCGAAGGGATCATAAAATTCTTTTAAAACCTTTTGCCATTTCAGTTTTCCTTCCGCAATCTCATCAAGTTCCTCTTCGAGCCGCGCCGTAAACGGAATGTCATCTATATTTGCGAAGTTTTTTACTAAAAATTCCGTAACTGATATTCCAATTTCCGTAGGAGCAAGGCGGGCTTCATTTTTTTCAATATAAAGTCTGTCGAAAAGCGTCGAAATAATAGGAGCATAGGTTGACGGGCGTCCGATTCCATGCTTCTCAAGGGATGAGATAAGTGACGCTTCGTTGTATCTTGGCGGAGGATTTGTTGTGTGCTCAGATAGGGAAGAATTGTTGTATTCTAATTTTTCTCCGACGTTCACTTCCGGCAAGATTTGCGTGTCATCTTCTTT
>CAYWGE010000241.1:0-3225 GCA_964457215.1 uncultured Pseudomonadota bacterium | reverse complement strand
ACGGCGCACACTCATAGACTCCACACTTGCTCAGTCACGATAATTTTTTTTTCTTTTTCTATCACTTTCTCCACCCATCCTTCGACATAAGGCACCAAATATTCGGCGTTTCCTTGCTTGACCACCAATAAATCAGAAGCTCCGTAATTGGCGAAAGACACAATCTCACCAAACTCTTTTCCTTCGAGATCGACCACCTTAAAACCAACCAATTCTTGAAAATAATACTCTCCCTCTTTCGAGACCGGCAGAAACTCTTTGCTCACCCACACTTCTTTACCCTTTAAATCACTTGCATCCTCGGGACTACCTATCCCTTTTAATTGAAGCAAGAGAGAACGGCCCTGTTTACGAATCGAATTTAATGTGTGTGATTCAAAAACAAAACCCGACAGAAAAAAAATCTGTCGGGTTTTAAAAAGTATTTCGGAGCCTGGATTATAAAGTAAAAACTTTACCTCTCCTTTTAAGCCCCAAGGACCTAGAATTTTGCCTACTGCAATCTTATCTGAATCCAAGTTTTTCAAAAACCACCCTCCCCCGTCCCCCCTCCCCTCGAGGGAGGGGGTGAGGGGGCGGGGGCAATCTTCAATAAACTATTCAATAATTTCTAAAACGGAGCGTTTCCGAATTTTGGTAGATGCCGCGCTGAGAATAGTGCGAATCGATCGAGCAGTACGGCCTTCTTTTCCAATAATTTTTCCCAAATCTTCTTTTGCAACTTTAAGTTCAATTACAGTGGTTTGTTCGCCTTCTACTTCGGTCACATGGACTTCCTCGGGTTTATCGACAAGCGCTTTTGCGATTTCAACGATAAGTTCGGTGAGACTCATGGAAATACACCTCCTGATGTAATTAAGTAGTTGATTTCGAAAAATATGAGAACTAAGCGGCTTTTCGTTTTAGCAGTACAGCGACGGTTTCACTGGGAATTGCTCCCTTAGAAATCCAATAGGTAATGCGCTCTCGTTTGAGAGTTAAAGATTTTGCTTTGGTCTGAGGGGTATAGGTTCCCACCACCTCTAAAAAACGACCATCTCGGGGAGATTCCCGATCGGTCACTACAATCCGATAAAAAGGTTTTTTCTTGGTGCCATGTCGTGACATGCGAATACGAACTGCCATTTGATCCTCACTTTACAATTGAGATTAAACCTCGTTTTAACGAGGCCGGCCTTCATTACATATTTTTATCGACGCATCAAGCCTGAAAATGCACTCGCCATCCCCTTCATTCCAAACTTCCCTAACTTATCCATCATTTTCTTCATCTGCTCAAATTCTTTAAGTAGGCGATTTACTTCCGACACTTGGGTCCCACTCCCCTTTGCAATACGTAAGCGTCTGTTTCCATTGAGTATTTTTGGATTTAAGCGCTCATCTAAGGTCATCGATGAGATAATCGCACCCTTCTTTTTAAGATCTTTTTCAAGATCTTCAAAGTTGACATCTTCTTTAATTTTTCCCATACCGGGGATCATTCCCGCAATTTTTTCTAGAGATCCTAATTTCTTCATTTGTCCAAGCTGCTGCTGAAAATCAACCAAGCTAAAGCCTTTTTTCAAGACCCGTTCGGTCATTTTTTTTGCTTCATCGAGATCAATATTTTGCTGCGCCTGTTCAATAAGAGAAAGAACATCTCCCATTCCCAAAACGCGGGAAGCCATTCGCTCTGGATGAAAAGGCTCCAACTCTTCTACTTTTTCTCCCATTCCTACGAAGTAAATCGGCTTGCCTAAAACATATTTCAACGAAAGCGCCGCCCCGCCTCGCGCATCGCCATCGAGCTTAGTGAGCACCACTCCGCTAATCGGAATCGTTTCATTAAATTTTTGAGCGACATTCACCGCTTCTTGCCCTGTCATCGCATCGGCCACAAAAAGAATATGTTGAGGATTAATTTTCTCCCTCATGCGGCCTAATTCTTTCATCAGCACTTCATCGATTTGCAAACGACCGGCCGTATCGACGAGCATCACATCAAAACCAAAATCGATGGCGTTCTTGTGGGCTTCTTTGACGACTTTGATTGGATCATCTTTTTCTTTGGTGGGATAAATGGAAATTTGCAGCTTCGTTGCTAAAATATTGAGCTGATCGATGGCAGCGGGCCGATACACATCGGCGGGTACCAAATAAGGACGTTTCTTTAATTTATTTTTAAAATAGTAAGCGAGCTTCGCAGTCGTGGTTGTTTTTCCGGACCCTTGCAGCCCCACCAGCATGATAATCACCGGCGGCTTAAAGGCTAAATTAAGCTCTTCTCCTTCACCTAAGACTTTCCCTAATTCGTCGTGCACAATTTTAACGAATTGTTGGCCTGGAGAAAGGGAATTAGCCACCTCTTGACCAATCGCTCGCTGCTTCACCGCATCGGTAAAGGCCTTCACGACTTTAAAATTCACATCGGCTTCGAGCAGAGAAAGGCGCACATCTCTTAAAGCATCATCAATATTCGCTTCACTGAGTCGACCGTAGCCTCGAACTTTATCGAAAACCTTGCCTAATTTTTGTGTGAGTTGATCGAACATTAGATCGGGGAGCTGGTCTTACCAGCTCCCCGTGCCCCTATTCTGGTTCATTCGAGTAGGTTGAACCTACTCTCATTCACAAACATTATTTCAATTTAAGATCGGGGGCTAGTAAACCAGCTCCCCGTGCCCCTATTCTGGTTCATTCGAGTAGGATCAACCTACTCTCATTCACTTACAATATTTTAATAAGATTAAATTTAAAAAATTATTCTGCCCCGCATACTTCTGTACGTCAAGGGTGTAGAAGAATCTTACTCTCCAAAGGCTGCCACAAATGCATTCTCTTGCAACGCTTCCATATTGCGCACAAAACTAAGGGCAGAGTGCAGTAAATCTAATCGCACTAATTCTGCTCGAGCACGCGCTATTTCCCCTCGTGTACTAGTTCGGATGCTCCTTGTACTCTCTACCTCTGCTTCAAGAGTTGGCAAGCGGCTGGCATTATCACCATGCGTTATGTGGGTGCGACAAGCGCGTGCCTGGCCCTCTTCCCAATGTAAACTTCTACTTAATTCACGCTCTCCCGCTTCTAACTCGTCGATAACATGCCTCTGCAGGATTCTCATTTCAGCTAAATGGGTAATTTCTTCTGTTAAAACATTCGCATGCATCGAGGAGTGAGAAGCTCGGTTCAGCCTTTCCACTAAGGCTCTTAAGCGCGCGGAAGAAGCTTCCGGCGTCTCCAACACTT
>CAYWGE010000240.1:0-3234 GCA_964457215.1 uncultured Pseudomonadota bacterium | reverse complement strand
TCCATGTAATCTTTACTCTTGAGTTTGGTTACCTTGGGTGAGTTTTGTGGATGTTCTTCATCCAGCAGCGCTTCATGAAATTCTGGACGTCGTCGAATAAAAGAACCATGGGCATCGGTTAAATTATCAACCGAAAGACAAGTATCGAGAAATTTTTCAACGGTATCGGGGCCATACTTATCAACGTAACGGCGAATTCGAATTTTATGATTCGCCATTTCATCCATCATTTTTCGATTCGTATGTGAAAAATAAATGTTATTCTTGAAAAAATCGCAGTGCCCATACACATGGGCCATCACCAATTTTTGATCTACCAGATGATTGCAACGAAGCAGATAGGCGTAACACGGGTTGTTATTGATCACCATCTCATAGATCTTGGAAAGCCCGTAAGAATACGATTTGGAAAGCTGCTCGTACTCCATGCCAAAGCTCCAATGGGGGTAACGATTGGGAAAGCCGCCGTAAGAGGCCACCATATTCATTTCTTTCCAGTCTAACACCTCAAAAATGACCGGATAAAAATCGAGGCCATAAGCCTTGGCATAGCCTTCGATTTTTTCGCGCCATTCTTTGAGTTCTTTCTGGAGTTCGCTTTTATGGCCCACTGAAAATCTCCTATTTTCCTTTGCCCAAAAAGTCTTTAATCGAATCTAAAATCTTCTCTTTACCTTCAATCTTCGAAGTAATGAGCGATTCATTCTGATCACCAAATTTTTCACGAAGATCCCGCAAGAATTGTCCGCTTCCATATTCAGACTCCACTTGTCCGTAGCAAAACACATTCACTCGAGGAAAAAATTCTTTTTCTAAAAGCCCCAAACATTCTAGCGTATCATTACCCGACCAATTATCACCGTCTGAAAAATGAAAAGGATAGATGTTCCATTCATACGGATCATAATTCTCTTCGATCATTTTCAAGCACAGCTTGTAGGCGGAGCTGATAATCGTTCCACCGGATTCTCGAGTTCTATAAAAAGTATCTTGATCCACCTCACGGGCGACTGCATCGTGAATAATATAACGAGTTTCAACACCCTGGTATTGCGAGCGCAACCAGGTATCGATCCAGAAAGATTCAATTCTCACGATTTCTTTTTGTTCTTGTCCCATCGAACCCGAAACGTCCATCATGTAAATGAGCACCGCCTTGCGCTCCGGACGCTTCTCTTCTTTGTAAGATCGATACCGGCGATCTTCACGAATCGGCACGATAATGGGTTTATTGGGATTATAAGCGCCCGAAAGAATGTGGCGTTTTAATGCTTGCTTATAAGTTCGCTTAAAGTGACGCAGAGATTCAGGGCCGCTACTTCGAATCGAGGAATATTTGTTTACCGAAGAAACAATCTCGGCCTTTCCTTTGGGCTGAATGCGCGGAAGTTCGAGTTCTTCGCCAAGTAATTGGGCAAGCTCTTCGAGTGAGAGTTCAACCTCAAGAATATGCTCACCTTCGGCATTACCCGCTTTTCCCTCTCCGCCCTCTTGATCACCGGCGCCAAGTACATCTCCTTCTTTACCATTCCCCTGCCCTACCCCCCCCTTTTGTTTCGAACCATAAGTAATGTGAGGAATCTCGATATGCGGCAAAGGAATTGAAATTAAATCTTTCCCCTGCTTACCAATCAACTCACCTTGGGTAATGTATTTGCGCAGCTCTCTGCGAATTTTACCCCGCACAATCTGGCGAAACCGGTTATAGTCCTGCTCAATTTTCATTACCATAGTCATCGGGGGGCTGGCTCACCTGCCCCCCGCTCCCCCGTGAGCAAACAAAAATATTTTTGCTCGCTCTTTAAGGAAAACGGGCAAATTTTATTCTACTGAGCTCGGTCTTTTATATCTCCTCGTGCAAAAATACTCGCCACGTAATTGAGCACATCGGTGGCACAAATATCACAGTAGTTATAATTCTTAATTAAGCGGCTTTTCACGACATCAATTTTTTCTTGGGTATCTTTATCGACCACGCTGGTCACTAACGAAGTCAATTTAATCGAATCTTTCTGATCTTCGAAAAGCTTGAGTTCAAGGGCCTTGTGTAAACGCTCATTCGTTTTATAATCGAACTTCTTTCCTTCGATTGCCAGAGCTCCAATGTAGTTCATAATTTCACGCCGAAAATCGTCTTTGCGCGATTCGGGGATATCAATCTTTTCTTCGATCGAGCGCATGAGTCTTTCATCGGGTTCTTCATCTTGTCCGGTATATTTATTTCTCACCTTCTCTTTCTGGGTATAGGCTTTCACGTTATCGATATAGTTACTGCACAGGCGAGATATAGCGTCTTCATCGGCACAGATGGCGCGTTGAACTTCATTTTTTACCGTATCTTCATACTCATCTTTCACAACCGAGAGCAGCTCGATGAAACGTTTTCTTAATTCTTCGGTACGAATCATGGTGTGATGACGCAGTCCGCTTTCTAGTTCATTCAGAACCATAAAGGGATTCACACAACCCTCACTATCTCGCACCAAGGAGTTTGAAATTTTATCTTGGATATAGCGCGGAGAAATTCCATCCAAGCCTTCGCGCACCGCCTCTTTACGAAGTTCTTTCACATTATCTTCGGTATACCCAGAGAGCGTTTTTCCATCGTAGAGCTTCAATTTTTGAACCAGCGTGAGATTGGCCTTTTTCGGCTCTTCTAAACGCGTAAGCACAGCCCACATCGAAGCCATTTCTAAGGTATGAGGGGCAATATGTTTACCCTTGATTTTGTGGGAATTAAAATCTTTCTTATAAATTTTCATCTCTTCGGAAAGTCGCGTCACGTAAGGCACATCTACTTTCACGGTACGATCGCGAAGCGCTTCCATGTAATCGTTACTTTGAAGTTTACGGAATTCTGGCTCGTTGGTATGTCCTAGAATCACTTCATCAATATCAGTTTGAGCAAACTTCTTCGGTTTTACTTTATGTTCTTGAGAAGCGCCCAATAAGTCATAGAGAAAGGCAACATCGAGCTTTAAAACTTCGATGAATTCAATAATTCCACGATTGGCAATGTTAAATTCACCATCAAAATTGAAGGCCCGCGGATCAGACTCCGAACCATACTCTGCAATTTTTCGGTAATTAATATCTCCTGTGAGTTCGGTAGAATCTTGGTTCTTCTCGTCTTTGGGTTGGAAAGTTCCAATTCCGATTCGATCTTTTTCAGAAAGCACCAAACGTTTTACTCGAATATGATTTTCAACAACCTTCGACCAATCCCCTTTATAG
>CAYWGE010000239.1:0-3235 GCA_964457215.1 uncultured Pseudomonadota bacterium | reverse complement strand
TTCTAAAATTTTAAGCCTTTTTCGCATTAGAACATCATAATCCGGGATATCCCGAGTAGTTAAGGCAAGCTCAGAAATCCCCGTTTTTTGCGATACATTAATCCAAATTTCGGGCACTAATACCCCTTCTAAATCTAAACACGCTATAATCATGATTTGTAGGCTCTCCTTTATGAATATTTCTTAGCTATCCGTAAGCTTAAGTTCTAGGCAATTCTTTACTTTTCTTTCAAAAAACAAGGATTTTTATAGTTTTTAAACAATAAAAACGCAACCTTAACTTGGTCTTTCGCCGATAATAGACTTAGAGAGAAAATCAAAGAGCTACTTGTCAAAAAGCTCTTTTTCAAGGACGATATAACTAGATCCATCTGTGTGCGCGCCTTTTAAGGGGCTCTCACAGTATGGGGTCGAAAACGGAGTTAAAAAGCCATGGGAGATAATGGACGCATTAGCGAAGGGGGTATTAAGAACCGCTTTGTCGAGTATCGTCGCGAAGTCAATCGCACGAAAAACTTTGAAGCCCAGCTCACCCAGGCCACTCAACCACCCGCTGCCGCTAAAATAGCTGCTGAAACTCCTAAATCAAGTCTTCAGGCACAAAGTGCTGAAAATCAAGCGTTAGCCACTCAAAAAACAGTGATTAGTAGTGCAGACGACTCCCCTCTCGCTTCTGGAGAACTTTCCCCTAAAATGATGCAATATATGCCTCATATTAAACAGGCTGCTTCTAAATATAATCTTCCCCCTGAACTCATTGCAGGAGTGATTTGGCAAGAATCGCGAGGAAACTCGAAAGCTGTATCCCATTGTGGCGCTCAAGGCTTAATGCAACTTATGCCTGAAACCGCCCGACACTTAGGGGTTACCAATCCATTTGATCCCGCACAAAACATTGAGGGGGGCGCAAAATATATCCGTCAAATGTTGGATCGTTTTGGAGGCAATGCAGAGCTTGCCGTCGCGGCTTACAATTCTGGACCTGGAAATGTTGAGAAATATGGACGTCGAATTCCACCTTTTCGAGAAACGCAAGAATATGTCCCTCGCGTGTTAGGTTATGCTTCTAATTTCAAAGCATCCGGAATTTTCAGTGATTCACCTAATACAATGCGTGCATAACAAAATAATTATCCCGTCTTTTTCTTAAAGAGATAATCCAACACATCCGCGAAACGTCGGCCCGACATGGCTAAAATTCCCCACTGAACAGGCAACCAATACGGAATGCCCCAAAAATCAGGGTCTGGATATCGTACTAGATCAAAATTTGATAAGAAAAGTTCAAAAGTGGGACCTAATAAAGCACCTAAGACGAAGAACAGCCAATCCCATTTTGCATGAAAAAAACCCAATCTTAGAAGAGTGTAGATACCTAAAAAAGAAAAGATGAGCAAAGAATTGGAGCGGAAAAAGATTGGGATGAGGAATGCAAATGCAATTGCTAAGTATTCTATGAAAATAAGGTAACGTTTAAAATAAAAGGTAGCGGTTAAATAATTTTCGAGCTTTGGGAAAAAATAGACCATTAAAACTGAAAGAGTACCGTAGAAAAAGAATATCCAAAGCGGCAAATTAAAATAGCTGGCATTCGAGTATTGAATAATTTCAAATTGCGCATCGAAGTGTAAAAAAGGAATAAAAAGAAGTATTCCTCCGAAAAATCCTGTTAAAATTTTCTTGATATAGCAAGTCATGAAAGTCCGTGAGGTTTAACATATTTTGTTTCGAGCGCCAACCAATCCCTTTTAATAGGGCTATTTTTCTTGAACACCAAACCAATGGACTAATAAATCATGAATGGTATTTCGTATGGGCCAATCTTCTCGTTCGGAGCTTATTTCTGGAGCAGGAAGTTTCGATTGCAGAGAAGGTACAATCTTAATCAAAGCTTCATAGACTTCAGGATTGGTCTTTAAAGCATCTAAAACTTTTGGATCTACACAACTCACGACCTTCTCAATCGCATGGGTAAAATCGGGCAATTTTTCTGAATCACTTAACGCATCCAAGATTCCTATTTGGGTAAACAAATCTAAATTTCGAATTTGATCGCAAGTTTTTTCGTGGATTGAAAGTAAAAGCCCTTGTAAATTTTTAGGGACTACCGAGCAAGCTCCCAAAGTTTGATAATCTGCAGCGCTATCAGGTTGCAAAGTATAAACATAATAGGGTCGATCGATACGCAAGGGCCCGCAAATACGCACTTTTTGTCCCACTTGAGGAAGTGGCCCTTTTTTCTTTAAGTCGCGGCGAATGGCCCCCCAAGTTTCAACATCAAAATATCGAGGAGTATCAAAATTAATCACACGATTTTCGTTTAAAAACTCAATTTTATGCAGCTCGAGGTCAATAGAGTAAAAACCATCTGTCCACAATTCTGTCCAATACGGGCAACCTTCTACGCAAATTCTTTGTCCTGTTTCAGTAAATCCACCCATACCCAAACGCTTAAATAAGGTCGTTACCGCATCAGGAACAATTTCAAACCATACATAATTGTGATAACGCCATTTTTTAAGATGTTTCATCACATCTTCGGAGCTGGTTTTCTCTTGTCTTAACAGAGCGTCATAAGGGCCTGCATATTCGTATTGATGATAAAAGAATATGGAGATTCCGATCACCAATAAAAGCCAAAAAATTTTTCTTTTCATTTTCCCCTCCCCTATGGGATTAGCACTTAATCAAGATAACTTGAACTGGACACGAATCAATGAATATTTTTCCGCTTCGAAAGATTTTACAAAAAACACAAACTCTCTCTTTTGAGCTTTTTCCTCCAAAGACTCACGAAGGAGAAAAACAACTTTTCTCTCATCTAGAAAAGCTCTCTCTACTCAAACCCGATTTCATTTCAGTGACCATGGGTGCTATGGGTACCGAGCCTGGTAAAACTTTTTCTATTGTTGAAAAAATACAAAATAATTTTGGAATCGTGGGAGTTGCACATTTAACTTGTGTGAACGCCTCTAAAGATCACATCCTTCAGCTTTTAGATCAGCTTAAGAAAAAGAACATTACTAACTTACTTTGTTTAAGAGGTGACCCTCCTCAAGGAGAAAAGCAATTCACTCCTCCTCCAAATGGTTTTCATTATGCTGCAGAGCTTGTGGATTTTATCCGTAAAGAAAGCGCAGAAGATTTTACAATTGGAGTGTCTGCTTATCCCGAAGGACATATTGAATCAAAAAGAAAAGACGAAGATTTAATACATCTCAAAACAAAAGTAGAC
>CAYWGE010000238.1:0-3236 GCA_964457215.1 uncultured Pseudomonadota bacterium | reverse complement strand
TCAGAAAAGCAGTAGAAGACGGAAAGAAGGATAGTGAGATAATGCCTTTGTTGACTGCGGCTTATAGCGCAATCGATAAAGCTCAAAGAAGAAACATTATTCACAGAAATAATGCATCAAGAAAAAAGAGTAGATTGAACAAGATGGTAAAAACATCTTCAAAAAAATAATCTATGGCAGGATGCCAGCGTAGCTCAACTGGTAGAGCATCCGCCTTGTAAGCGGCAGGTTGCAGGTTCAAGTCCAGCCGCTGGCTAAGTTTGTTAAATAAAATTCTCAAATATATTTTGTGACAAAAAATTATTCCATTAATTGGCAAAGGAGTGGTAGTTCAGCTGGCTAGAACGCCTGCCTGTCACGCAGGAGGTCGCGGGTTCGAGCCCCGTCCATTCCGCCATTAATTTATTTGCGTTTAACTAGATTCATGTCTGAAAAATTACACGTTCAGGACCAAGAATCATTTGAGCGCGATGAAAGTGAAAATGCAAAATGACCAAGCATCCTACAAAATATTATTGATGCTTGAAATCATGACGTGCATGTAAATTGAAATGTGCTTGTCTTCAAGAGCATTAAAAATCCAAGTGATAATGTACTAATTGAAGATTATCAAGAAGGGACAGACCCAACTTATTTGATCGTTGCTCTTGAAAATATTAGCGAACGACAAGCGGATGAAATTGAAAAACTTTGAAGAAATGCAACCAAACAAAAACTCAAAGATATAATATGAATACTGTAAATTAGGGTTTATGGCCTCATCGTCTAGTGGTCAGGACGTCGGGTTTTCATCCCGAAAACCGGGGTTCGATTCCCCGTGGGGCCGCCATATTAAAATGAATGGGCGATTAGCTCAGTTGGCGAGAGCATCTGGTTTACACCCAGAGGGTCGTAGGTTCGAGTCCTACATTGCCCACCATAATAATTCCAAAATGAAAAATAAAAAATTGATATAAAAAATTCTGGACAAACCAAACGGGTCTATAGCTCAGGTGGTTAGAGCAGCCGGCTCATAACCGGCGGGTCGCTGGTTCAAGTCCAGCTAGGCCCAGTTAAAAATTATCGGAAGAAATAAAAATTAATTTTTGAAATTGTGTCATGCGGGCGTAACTCAATTGGCTAGAGTCACAGCCTTCCAAGCTGTTGGTTGCGCGTTCGAGTCGCGTCGCCCGCTAATTATTCTTCGCCCCTCCGGACAGAGGAGGCAAACATCGAATCAGTACGAATATTTCTGATCGTCGTGCCACTAAAAAAGTGGGATTGTCCGAAAGAATAAAATTCCTGTGGTGGGAATGTGATCGTTGCAAGTCGTGATGATCACGAAACCCTTGATTTGATCAAGGGAGTTTGTAGGGGACGAGTTTCCTACAAATTATCTTTTTGCACCACTTTTTTGCTTGCAATAGACTATGACATTCCTATAGTCTTACGCACTGCGAAAAACTAGTAGAACCTTACCAGATCTAATGTATCATTTTTTTGGAAGACGAAAGTCTATTTAAGAGCTAAAAATGGATGCCTTGGGTAAAGAAGCCGAAGAAAGACGTGATTGGCTGCGAAAAGCCACGATGAGGTGCCAATAGCCGTTATAGTCGTGGGTATCTGAATGGGGTAACCCTCCTGATATAGTCAGGAATCCGATGACATTAGTCCGGATGGTAAGCCAGTGAAGTGAAATATCTCAGTAACTGGAGGAAAAGAAATCGTAAGAGATTCCCGTAGTAGTGACGAGCGAACTGGGAAGAGTCTAAACTATTATAATGTAAGGTGCTAACCGTTGTTATAATAGGGTTGTGGGATGCAACATGGTCCGTTAGCAAGGGCCGTAGGTATGATGTGTAATATAGCAGAAGACGTTGAAAAGCGTCGCCATAGTGGGTTACAGTCCCGTACGCGAAATAGTGCACGCGCTTAGTTGTATTCCCGAGTAGGGTCGGACACGTGAAATCCGGCTTGAATCTGGGCAGACCACTGTCTAAGACTAAACACTTCTTTACACCGATAGCGTATAGTACCGTGAGGGAAAGGTGAAAAGTACCCCTGGAAGGGGAGTGAAATAGTTCCTGAAATTTTTAGCTTACAAGGGAGTGGGAGCCTTCGGGTGACCGCATACCTATTGTCGAATGGGCCAACGAGTTATGAACAGTAGCAAGGTTAAGGAATGAAGTTCCGGAGCCGTAGTGAAAGCGAGCCTGAATAGGGCGTTAAGTTGCTGTTTATAGACCCGAAACGGTTGTGAGCTATCCATAAGCAGGCTGAAGGTATGAGAAATCATGCTGGAGGGCCGAACGGTTTGGAGCTGCAAGTCCTTCCGATGACTTGTGGATAGGAGTGAAAAGCTAATCGAACACCGTGATAGCTGGTTCTCTGCGAAATGTATATAGGTACAGCCTGTAGGCGCACCTGAACGGGTAGAGCTCTGGAAAGGCTAGGGGGATCGAGAGGTCTTACCAAACCTTACCAAACTTCGAATAGTACAGACGCAACTTATGGAGTGAGGCCGTGGGAGATAAGTCTAACGGCCGAAAGGGAAACAGCCCAGATTTCTGACTAAGGTCCCCAAATCATAGCTAAGTGGAGAAGGATGTTCTCCTGCCCAGACATCCAGGAGGTTTGCTCAGAAGCAGCAATCCTTTAAAGAGTGCGTAACAGCTCACTGGACAAGTGGGGGAGTGCCGAAGATATAACGGGGCTAAGCTATGCACCGAAGTCGAAGATTCGTATTTATACGAGTGGTAGAGGAGCGTTCTATATGGGGTGAAGCTGTTGCGTAAGCACACAGTGGACCGTATAGAAGTGACAATGTTGGCATGAGTAACGTCTCCTGATGAAAATTCAGGACGCCGAAAACCTAAGGATTCCTACGCAACGTTCGTCGACGTAGGGTTAGTCGGGACCTAAGGCTATGCCGAAAGGCTGTGTCGATGGATCGCTGGTTAATATTCCAGCACCTTTAACTAGCAGTGAAGGGGTAACACATTGGGACGTGTAAGAGCTTCTTAAGGATTGGAGTCGTGAACACGAGGCAAGTCTAGCGCAAGCTAGGCAGCTATAAGCAGGAAAATCCGCTTTGTGCGTCAAGTCGAGTGCGAACGAAAGTCTTTCTTCGGAAAGGTTATTCTTATAGTTCTGGTGTCGAGAAAAACCTCTCAGCGTTACGTTAGTTGAAGCCCGTACCGAGAACAGACACTTGTAGGTAAGTAGAGTATACTAAGGCGATCGAGATAACTAGGGAT
>CAYWGE010000237.1:0-3239 GCA_964457215.1 uncultured Pseudomonadota bacterium | reverse complement strand
AATATTATTTAATTTTGCATTGTTCGCAACAAGTTTATTTAACATAAAAAGTCCCATATACATTTTTTTTTTATAATCCATTGTTATTAAACTTTTTGACCCAAGCATAAAAATATCCGTAACCATAAAATTCATTTTGTTGGAATTATTTTCTGTATTTCCATTCATTTGATTTGAATTTCCAATTATAGTTGAATCAGAGTCTATTATAATTCCATCCAAAATTGTTCCCTCATATAATTTTTGAAGAATAGAGCCATGGCTGCCTTTTTTCTGAGTGCTATCGCGATCCAGTCGCATAATTTTAGTTTCGGGAAAAAGCACTCCAAGTTCTTCTTCTATTTTTTCAGTTCCGCTCCCCATCTCTTTAAAATTCAGCCCCATGCAGGCCGGACAATGTTCAGGGGGCACGATGTGGTAGTCACAATAATGACAGACGAGTTTTGGATTTTTTTTATGAAAAGTCAGCGTGATCTCACAATTAGGACACAGGGGCGTGTGGCCGCAATCTTCGCAGAGAACAAAATGAGAAAAACCGCGCCGATTCAAGAGCAGAAGGGTTTGTTCTTTGTGTTCTATGTTTTTTTGAATTTCTTCTAGAAGGCGAGGGGAAAGGAGTGTTGAAGCTAAAATTCCCCCGGGCCCCCCTTTAGTAAAGCTAGGTTGGGGGGATTTTGGAGCGTTGCGCAAGTCCACAATTTCCACCTTGGGTAACTCCGCCTCACCGAATCGCTCAGTGAGCTCATGATAAACAAATTTTTTTGTTTGTGCCTTATAGTAGCTTTCTACCGAAGGCGTGGCGGAACCCAACACAATAGGAATATTTTCTAGCTTTGCTCTTAAAATCGCTAAGTCTCGTGCATGGTAGCGCACCCGTTCTTCTTGTTTGTAGGAATGGTCTTGTTCTTCATCTACAATCAAAAGCCCTAAGTGTGGAAAAGGAGCAAAGAGAGCGGAGCGTGTACCAAGCAAAACCTTGCAACGTCCTTCTTGACAGGCCTTCCAGGCATTTAATCGTTCCGTATCGTTGAGTGCTGAATGATAAAGAGTGACTTCTTTGCCAAATCTTTTCTGATAACGCTGATAGAGCTGAGGCGTTAGAGAAATTTCGGGCACTAAACTTAAAACAGATTTTCCTGCGGAGAGAATTTTCTCCATGAGATAAAAGTAAATCTCTGTTTTGCCCGAGCCGGTGATTCCATGGAGTAGATGCGTTTTAAATTCTGTTTTTCCGGAGGGAGAAATTATTTTTTTGGCTATTTCTTCTTGGGCCTCTGAGAGTTTTAGTTGTGGAGCGGGGTTGCTCTCCGTTTCTATCTTCAAGATCTTCTTTTTTGATTCGCGTTTTTTGTCTTTTATTTTTCCTAAGGGAGCGGGTAGGGCAGTTTTTAGAATTTCTCCCAGCGGGCAAAGATAATAATCTGCCGCCCACTGAAGAAATTGAAGTTGTACGGGAGAAAAGATGGGGTTTTGGTCCAAAACCATTTCAATCGCTTTTAAAGCATGCGAAGGTTTTTGGTTCTCTTTGCCCAAAACAATTCCTACCACTTTTCGGCGTCCGAGCGGAACAAGCACGCGATGGCCAGGATTAAGCTTTCCTTCAAAATCGGGAGGAAGCAAATAAGTCAGAGGCTCTTTGAGAGGCGCAAAAACCGCAACGCGTATCATGTTTGAAGAAGGCGAAGACATAATGGATGAAAAAACAAGAATCCGTAAAATAATTAAAATATTAAATCGACTCTATCCTAAGCCTGAGACTGCACTCCATCACAAAAATGCGTTGGAATTATTAATTTCGACGATTTTATCGGCCCAATGTACCGATGTGCGGGTAAATCAGGTAACTCCGGCCCTTTTCAAGAAATACCGATCTGCTAAAGATTTTGCCGAAGCCAATCTTCCTGAACTCGAAGCGATGATTCGGACTACTGGATTTTTTAGAAACAAGGCTTTATCGATTCAAGGAGCTTGTCAAACCTTGATGCAAAAATTTGGAGGAAAAGTCCCCGAAAGCTTAGAAGAGCTCACGGAACTTCGGGGAGTCGGTCGAAAAACTGCAAATGTGGTTTTGGGTGAATGCTTTGGAGTGCCTGGAATTGTAGTCGATACTCATGTGAAGCGGCTTTCTTATCGTTTGGGCTTTACTCGCCAGACGGATCCGGAAAAAATTGAGCAAGATTTAATGAAGGTTGTTCCCAAGAAAGATTGGACGAATTTTTCCCACCAATTGATTTTTCATGGTCGGGCCATTTGCGGGGCGAGAAAACCTTTGTGCGAGAAATGTGAGTTGAATGTGTTGTGTCCCAAAAAGGGAGTTGTCTAAATTTGTGTCATCGCGAGGATCCGCCTCTGGCGGAGACGTGGCGATCTTTCGAGTGTGCACAGTAGATTGCCACGCTTCGTTTCCCTTCGTTCGCATGACATATTTATTAGAATTAATTTGAAGTTTTAAACCCCGTATAATCACAAGCGGCCACCGAATGTGTGGCATTGGCATCGCTCATAATTCCAACTCCTGAGGGATCTTTCTTTGGATCTTTCTTAAAATATTTTTTGTAATCTTCGAGCACATTCACTTTTTCAGTTTCCCATTTTCCTAGATTTGAAGTGCCTGAAGCTAAAACGATGACATAAAATTTACCCGGTTCTTTTTCCCAAACGTAACCCACGGGCAAGCTTGAGCTCCAAACATATTTTAAAGCGACGCCACTTGTTTTGCCGAACACTACATAAACGCCGCAAGCGCTATCGTTAGTTGCCCGGTTATCTTCGCGGGCGCCCTTCGGAAGCTCTTGAGCGCGCCATTTCCAGCTTAAAGTCGGGCTTGCGCTGAGCGACCACGGAAATTCTTTAAAGATAGGCATTGAAATGTCTTGATCATCCCGCGCACGGATAAAGCGTTCGCCATTTTCTTCTTGAACTTTATAAACTTTTTTTACTTTGCCACCTTGAAATGGATAGGTGCTCCATCCTTTCGGATAATTGTCTAAGGAATCTTTGCTAAAATCATCGAGTGTGCTTTCGGAGACTTGGGCGAATGCGAAGGGGCTTAAGAGAAATAAAGCGGTGAAGATCCCTAGCATCCGAATTTTGAAAAGGTACGAGATCATCTTCATATTTTTTTCTCCTCCTTCAAAAGCTCTTTAAGAAAGCTTTTGAGGTTCCCATTAAAATACCCTCATTTAATGCCGTAAGCCAGGTTTGCTTTCACAAAGCCTAGTTTGTCACCGGTATCGTAA
>CAYWGE010000236.1:0-3264 GCA_964457215.1 uncultured Pseudomonadota bacterium | reverse complement strand
CAAGCTATTGAAAAATAAAAAGACTGGAAAATTTGCATCATAGAAATGAAATGGGGGAAAAAACTGCTGCCTGACACGTGTCGGAGAGAGCGAGAAAGCATATCGATCTAAAGGCTCAAGATTTTTGAATAAGATCCTTCTTGGCCTGGAGGATAATCTCCACAATCTCTTCGAACTTGAAGTTCCAAAACGAACCGTCTTGTTTGGGATAAAATTCGATACGAATCTGACCTTCATCCTGTGAAATCATAGCGAACTGTTCGTTGCCTACCATAATCTCTGCGACCACTTCTTCGAAATCAGGATAAGAAGCGATATTTATTTCAAATTCTTTTTCCATGGTTCTAAAAATCCTATGAATTTCCCCTGTTGATTAAACTGAAGTCCTTTACCATTTGATAAACGGACTTCTATCACTTTACCATCAAATCTTTTTTTGTAAGTTGTTGTTATTTTCATATCTGAGCTTCCAAATATTTCCTCCACAATTTTCTTTCCCATTTGATTAAGAGTCTGAGGATTCCCCATAGGCCTTGGGAAAGCAGTCGGAATCCGATTGCCATGTTTTTGTAGCGCACGACCTGCACGGGTTAGCTCTCCGCCTTTATCTAAAACTTGAGTGGCTTCCCTCAATTCTCCCAAGGAAGGCAAGGCTTCCCCCATCTGGGCTATTTTACCCGCCGCAGAGAAGGCAAGACCCGGAGCAAGTTCTCCCCAACTTCTTGCTTGAGTGGCGGAGTTCGAAAGAAAAAGATCAATTGTTTTCTGAGTAAGTTCGTCTTTTATAGATTCGGATATATAGCGAAGAGTTCTTCGAGGATTTTGCAAAGCACCTCTTCCTTGCTGAGCTTGCGTTTCCTGTTTTTGGATAAATTCTTTTGGATTTCTTGCAAGTTCATAGAGATTTTTTACAGCATTTTCTTGAGGACTGACTCCAAGTTCTAAAAGTGTAAGACTTCCTTCTCCTAATCCTTCTAAAAAATGAGGGAGTGCCAGAGCTTGCTCACTAAGATGTTCCCGCAAGCTTTGATGAGCTTGTGTTTGAAGTTTATCGTGGAAGGCATTTTTAATCTTATTCCACCGCAACTGATCATTTTCTTTTACGGAAAGAGGATTCATGCATTCAACAATAAGCAGAAATTATGCCAAGCCTTTGAAAGGAGAAAAAAGAAGGATTGAATAAAATTTTTGTGAGAAGCGTCCGAAAATCGGACGATAGTCCAGTCGAGAGCATCCGAAATTTGTAAAATTGGTCTCCGGCACGTGCCGGAGACCAATTTTTCTCCTCACCTGGTACCAAAAGGCCATTGGGTACCAGGTATCGTTTTCCACACCAACCCCATAAAAAATTTTTCTTGTTATTTTTTAATTGTTTAGCTCTATTGCCCTCGAGGAGAAAGAGATTATGAAAATTAATGCTTCTGCTTCGCAAAATAAAATTCCTGAAACTTTTGCACAACGCAGCGCCCAAACACCGCCGCGCCCTGCCCCTCAATGTGGGGGTTCTTTTTATGAGCCACCGCGCATTACACCTCCGCGGCGATTCAATTTACCGAGCTGGGCGCGCACCGGCACACGCGAAAGGCCTTCTACTCCTTCAATCTTACCTTTTCGAATGAATCACGGTTTTTTTCGATTCGGTTATGAGATTCCCGCCGATCGCGGAAATTTTGAAGATGTTTATGCAGGCCGAACGATCTTGCACGAATCATTTTTACAAAATAACGATGGCCCACGCGCAGTGAGAGTGGGCATTCGCTACGAAACAGATCGCCGTGTTGTGATTGAACTCCAAACCGGTGGAGGCTTAACGGGAACAGCACGCTTACTCACCCAATTAGATTCGATTTTAAATCGTTTAGCCTGCCAACTTCGCTCTTTGCCCCCAGGCACTCAATTTATTTTCGATATTCCTTATCCCCGTTAACAAAAAGCTGGTCTCCTGCACCTACCGAAGACCAACTTTTTTTCTCAAGAATAGTTTTTTTCTATCCAATCCTATAAAAGTATGCTGCAATAATTTAATCTTCCCCTCACAAATTATAAAAAAGGTCTTATGATAAAATCCATAGGCTATGTTCTATCCCGATTTCTCATTTTGATGATCGCTGTGCTCGCTTATTCTACGATTGCATTACATCTCGAATCTTGCGCACCCCCTCCCGCTGGTGATGTATGTCAGGATGACGCCCGCTTCGGTAACCTAAACACCTGTGACGATAGGTGCGTTGATCTCGAAACCGACGATAACAACTGCGGTGAGTGTGGGAATGAATGCGAGAGCGATGAAAGCTGTGTCGAAGGTAATTGCACTGCCACCTGTTCTCAGGGCCAGATCAGTTGTGACGGAACCTGCGTCGATCTTGAAACAGACGAGGGCAATTGCGGTGAGTGTGGGAATGAATGCGGGAATGGTCAAAGCTGTATGGACGGAACTTGTTCTTCTCCCTGCTCACAAGGCCTGACCGATTGCTCAAGTGTGTGTGTAGATCTCAATACAGACGAAGCCAACTGCGGCATGTGCGGCCACGAGTGCTTTAGTATGGAAGTTTGCACCTCTGGAATTTGTACCCCTTAAATTCCATTACACACAAGGCGCCAGGCACTTCTCATAACCTACTGGAAAATAAAAAGACTGTAAAATCTGTACCTGGCACACTTCCTAAATCTTATTTCACCTCTTCATAAAACTCTTCACTTCTCTCCGAATAAATATGCTCCACCACCATTCGGGCATGCAGGAGTAACTTGATGCGCGGACCAATAAAATCGATCAGCATTTCTTTCACTAAAGCTTTAAAAGATTCATAAGAATAATTTGTTTTTTCCACAATGCTGTAAATATCTTCGGGATCTTGTTTCTGAAATCTTTCCAGTTTGGATTTGATCAATTCTTCTGGGCTAATCGATTGCACCGTAAGGAATTTTCCTTCGAAGACGATTGCTTTTTCGCAATGGGCAAAATCTACCGTTGAAACGAGACTGCCCACATATTGAATAGGAATTCCATTTTTGTTTCCGGCTTCGAGCAGAAGAGGATCGATGGGCGGAGCGACATCAATATCGTGAGTCGCTCGGTCTTTGAAATCCAGCAAAACAATCGAAGCGCCGCCTAAAATAGTAATCGATAATTTCTTATTCAACTCCCGATCTACTTTTTCGAAGAAATCCAGAAAATCTCTTTTCGTAAAAGCTTTAGGCAACCCTTGCTTTTTCAAGAAGGCCTCTCATTTCATAATAACGATATTTAGAAAGTTCTAATTG
>CAYWGE010000235.1:0-3268 GCA_964457215.1 uncultured Pseudomonadota bacterium | reverse complement strand
TTTACTCGAAAGAGATGAAGAGGGCTTGTGGCTTCTGTTTTCTTTGTTTGTAGCAGATGTTCTAATGTCACCCGCCTCGGAAAATCGGAGCCATGATCAAAGCCCAGGGCAAACTTATTTTCTTCGGTAGGAAAGCTATAAACGATGGGGTAGTAATATTCGCGCTTTTGAGCCGGCTTGAATTGCTGTTTGGTATTTCCTAATTCCTTAATGTAAAATTCAGGAATTTCTTTTCTTTGCTCTTTCTCGAAGCTTTCGCGCTCAGCAGAAGAAACACGTTCGATCCAATCAATCGATAAAATGTTTTTTACATCTTTCGTAGCGTAAGCCGCAAAGTTTTCGAATTCTTGACGATCGACAAATTGTGAGCCTTGATAAAATCCTTCAAAGGCATGAAGTATTTGTGAATCTAAAGAAAATTGTTGTTCAACTTCTTTAAAACGATCTTCAGAATCATATTTGAATTGTTGTTTGAGTAAGAATTCTTCGTGATTACTCAGAAAAGTGAGCAGCGTAAAAGCAAGGAGTGTGCCCAAAATCAGGGTAATTTTTTCGGGAAGATCGACGGAGTGTCTGAGCCATGAAATAATGTTGAACCCGATGCTGAGGACAAATAAACAAAAGGCGGTGTGTAGGGCCATGTGAGTGTATTTTCCCCAGGCGTATGAAACACTCAGATCAAACGTGTATCCGACAAGCGCAATGAACGAAAAGATATAGAGGATGTTATAGCTAAAACGATGAAGCTGTAGAGCGAAGGATTTGGGTTGTTTTAGGCCCGCCAAGAGAGCTACTCCCAAGAAGAGCAGGCAGAGTGCCGTATTGGGGGCCGGCCTGCCGGGGTAAATCGTATAGGCACTATCGAAAGGTATAAGAAGGAGAGTGTCAATCTTCAAATCAAGATTGCAGATATATTCAATAAGAATAAGGCTACCTTCTAAAAGAAGGATGCTACTTAATACATAGGCCAATTTTCGCCATTGTAGGGCGTAGGCTAATAACCCAATAGCCCCTATGAGTAAGCCCAGCGCGGTATTAAACTGCATGGGAACAGAATCAAAGAAGCCTCGTATGAGTAGAGAATTTTGGCTTATCCATCCCCACATTACTAATGAAGAAATGCACGCGACGAGTCCTGCGCAAAATAAGGCCGTAACCCTTTGCCGAGTAGAAAGCTTGTGTGAGGAAGAATCCATATAAAGCTAAATGGTAACATGTTCTTTTGGTTTTGATTATGAATTTCATGGGGCGGGTTTAAAAGAGGAGTTGAGAGATGTTAAAAAAAGTAAAAACAAAACATTTTGTGAAGTGCTTTTTTGAGATCCGTTGAGTCGCTTTGTGCGAATTGCCTCTTATTTAAAAACTCTTCCTGAACCAAAAAATTATGTGGAGGTAGTTGCTGGAGTCCTTTCGGTGATGCGAACTGCAATGATTCCTTTTGGGGCATTTGAGGGGATTTCACGTTGCTGCTCCTTTATTAAACATGTACACTATTTGAATGCCCAAATTTAAAATTAAGTTGTATCCAGTCGCCTTCCTTTTTCTTTTTTTCTATTCTTTGTGTTTTATGAATGTCTTGGGGTGTGATTCTATCGGAGAGGATCCCGCAGCAGAGGCCTTTGTTTGTGGAGATGGAAATATTAATGGATCAGAAGCCTGCGACGATGGCAATGCATTTAGTGGAGATGGTTGTAGTAGCACCTGCACGGTCGAGACAGCGAATTATCCGCAAAGCTGCTTAGAACTCCAGCAAACCATCGTGGCGGAAACCGGAGCTCGTCCAGCCGATGGCACCTATACTCTCTATGTTGGCAATGATAAAAATAAACCCTGGGATGCCTTTTGCTTTCATATGAATCTAGCCAGCCCTCTCGAATATCTTAGTGTGAGTGAAGATTTAAACTATTCTCAAGCGGGCGATGGCCGTTTTGTGGCCGTCACAACCTATAGACGATTTCGTATTAACCCCACTACACTTGAAATTGATCCGCTGGATGATACTTTTGCGAGTAGCGAGGGATTTGATTCTTTTACCCCAGAGCTTCCCACGGATTTTACAAATATTCCCGCCGGCTGGGCTCAGTTTCAACCGACGCGAAGTGACGATGGTCCGGCCGCCGAGGCCAACGCAAGCTTCAGTGGAACTCCCTTTGCTTTTAGTGAAACCATTCTGGCTAACTCACTGAGTGATTTTTTCTGCACGGTCACGACGGGAGGCGATCCGGCGGATGGTGAAGGTACAGCGGAGGTGAGTGCAGATCTTACGGCATTTCACTTAACAGCGATTAATTCTAATCAAGGCAATGCACCCTCAGGCATCATCACTCGCGAAGTGGCGGATTGTGAAAATCTGGGGCCGAGCTCCACCTTCACCACTGCCTCCTGGCCTCTACAGTATGTGGGTTCTGAGAACTAGGTATTTTTCTTAGTTACCTGGACTTCACTGCCAAGCATAAACAACTCTTATAAAATCCATTTCTCGTGTCCGACACGTGTCAGACCAATTTTATTATTTAATGGAGAATATTGCACGGGTGGGAGCATAAGTTCTGAATTGACCTATGCTATTAGTTTGGACCCAATTCATTCGAAGTCCAGGTGCCTGAAGTTCCGCCCCCCCTTCAACTAATACCTGAAGACGTTCTGTCGCATTCGGTAAATATTGATTGAGCACGGGGTCACCATATTGAATAAAACTTGCGGCTTCGACCTCATACTTACGACGTAGGCCAGTAGGATCTTCCGTAATAAATTCTACTCGATCTCCTAAATCAATTTCATTTTTGAGAGGATTGATTCGGTTAATGAATCTTACAAAGGCACCCATAATATTCCTTTTCATTTAAAACTAAATTTTTAAGTCGGCTAAGCTATAAAAGTCAAGATGTGTAAAAAGCTGTAAAATCTTTATTTTTTAGCTAGTTAAATAGGCAACTTTTTTTCAATTCCTTCCGATATAATACCAAAAGCCCTTCTTGGGCCTTTATTTAAAAAGATTTAGAGGAGAATTGTATGTTTAGAATTATCATTGGAGTATTATTGAGTTTTTGTCTTTTCAGTGCGGTGCCCGCATATGCCGATGGGCAACGCTATCACCCATGGAATGGAGTGAATCCTCAAGATCTCGAGCAAGCTCGAGACTGCCGTTTGGGCC
This sequence comes from uncultured Pseudomonadota bacterium, assembly GCA_964457215.1. GTDB lineage: Bacteria > UBA10199 > UBA10199 > JADFYH01 > JADFYH01 > CAYLKF01. The sequence goes on along the minus strand of CAYWGE010000235.1, from coordinate 114 downwards.
AAGAAGGCTACCGCGCTTGGTTTGAGAGTGGGGGAAGTCTTACTCAGCAAACCTCACCTTTAGACAATTACCGCAATCTCGTGAATGGAATGCGCGAAACTGTTCGAAATGGCT
>CAYWGE010000234.1:0-3277 GCA_964457215.1 uncultured Pseudomonadota bacterium | reverse complement strand
AGACATGATTGAGTTTTATTCTAAATTTCTTTCCATTCGACATTTAGAAATCCCTAGCATCGCATTGATCAATGGCCCCGCCATTGGCGCCGGATTTTGCTTAGCCATGGCCTGTGATATTCGGATCGCCTCTCATAATGCCAAAATGGGAGTAAATTTTGCAAAGCTGGGATTAAGCTCCGGCATGGGCGGTCTTTATTGGATTACAAAACTTGTAGGCTCAGCCAAAGCAGCGGATCTTTTTTTTACAGGGCGCACTGTCACGGCAGAAGAAGCTTTGCAAATCGGATTAATTAATCGAATTCATTCCCCTGAAAGTCTTGAACAAGAAGCCACTCGCTACGCCCAAGAAATCGCAAAAAATGCTCCTTTAGCGATTCGCATTATGAAAAAGGGGATTCAAAAGGCAGTGAATTTGAATTTAGAAGAAGTATTTGATTACGAATCTTCCGGCCAGGCTCAATGTTTTGAAACAGGAGACTTGAAAGAAGGAATTCGAGCTATTCAAGAAAAACGCTCCCCTTCTTTTAAAGGCATTTAATTTAATTTTTTTCCTACCCAAGATTCAATTTCCTCTTGGTAATGATCCGCATCTTTAAACAACAGCAGGGGTTTCTCAACAATCATTTCTCCTGCTACGGAATAGACTAGTTCCACCATAAAATGAGTGGCAGGTCGATCGAGATAGGGATAAACAAAAGAAATACGCTGAATTTTCAGTTTATGCTTTTGACTGAGCGCAATCACATCTTCTAATCTTAAAGTAGGATATATCAACAAAAGACGTGCTTTGGGTTTCATGAGATAGAGAGCCGCCTTGAGTAAGTCTTCTAAACTTCCCAAGATTTCATTTTTTGCGATAGCTTTGCTGGATTGTTTGGGGATTTTTCCAGTACTGGATTTTCGATAGGGAGGATTACTCACCACCACATCTACACTTTTAGGTGCGAGATGCTTTTTAATTTCTTTCCAATTTGTAACAATCAGTTCAAATTGAGATTCTAAAGAAAAATGAGAAATATTTTTTTCGGCGTAGTCAGCGAGTTCTTGTTGCACTTCCACCCCAAATACCTTTTTTACTCCGCCCCGGGTTAAAGCTAAAATCCCGATTAACCCTACTCCCGTCCCTAAATCACATACCAATTCTCCTGGTTTAAAATTACAAAACCGGGAAATCAGCATTGAATCTATATTGTAGCGGTATCCTTTGTCAGGTTGAAAAAGCTCAAGCTTGGACCGGGGGGCAGAGTTATGCATGAAGGAGGTAATGCTTTAGTATTTTCTGAGTGGATCTTTTATTTTCTCAATTACACCGCAGGCAATTCGTGCTCCAGAATTCCCGGCAGGATCGGTTTGCTCATCATCTGGATCTGCATGAATAATCAAAGCAGTGCCATCTGCTTTTACTAAAGAATTGGATTGGTTTTTATCGAGACTGAGCCCGCGAAGTAAAAACTCTATTTTTGCCTTATGTTGCGCATTCACTTCTAAATTAGGTAAATCCCCTCCGTGAGACCCTTCAGGATTCTGCAAGCCATGCTTTTTATGCTGAGGATTAAAATGCCCACCTGCTGATTTGAAATCCGGGGCTTCGCAGACGCCTTTATCGTGAATATGAATCCCATGCTTTCCTGCAGGGAGATCCCAAACTTTCAAGTTTATATTTACTCCTTCAATGGTTTCTCGCAAAAATCCAGTGCCAACCTTTTGACCTTGAGCATTATAGAGCGTCACCTCAGCAAGCTCTTTAGAGTGAAGAAAAAAAGGAAAACTACTTAACAATAAAACCAGTAAGAAAAAAAATTTTGCTTTCATTTTATCTCCTTATCCTAAACTTAAGTCTTCGATCCCTTGAATTTCAGGAAGCATTTTCATTAAATGATTTTTAATTCCATCTTCGACAGTTCTTTTTTGGGAACCACAACCTACGCATGCCCCCACCATTTTGATCTTAACTACACCCTCTTCTACTGCCACTACAGATAAATCTCCGCCATCTCGTTTTAATCCCGGACGTACATCTCGATCTAAAATCTCAATGACTTTTCGAATCAAAGAACGATCTTTGCCTTGTATCGCATTCTCATCTAATTTTTGGATCTCTGGCTTTTCTAAGCCCCCTTTATAACCTGCCATCCCCCCTAGGGCATTGTAGACATGTTTGTAACCTTCTTTGGCAAGTGTTTGTGCAACTGTTAATCCTGTGTTTCCGTTGGCACAAATGGTGAGAATGGGCCTATTCTTATCGGCTAATTCTTGTAAGCGTGTAAAGACTTGGGCTGCGGGAATATGTTTTGCGTGAGGAATATAACCATTGGCCCATCCTTCATCGGAACGTACATCTAAAATTAAAAGATCAAATGTATTCTTAATAAAAGAAGAGACTTGTTCTTTAGGTATTTCAGAATAATTTAATCCTTTGCTCACTGCTTCCGGCGTGGGGGGATAGCCTATTAAGAACGAAGCAAACTGTTGCCTTAAAAGACGAAGCTCATTTTGATGTCGCAATTCTAGCTCTTGATTATTTTTCTCAAGTTCTTCGATTCTTTTTTGAAGCAAATCGATTTCTTTTTTTGAAGTAAACATTGAAAAATGGTTTTTAGTTACCAGTAATCAGTTCCCAGAATGAAGGCTCCTTAACTGGCAACTAAGAACTAGCAACTGATAACTCTAAAACAACGGGGCAATGATCAGAACCTAAAACATGAGGCTGATAATACGATTTTTTAATTTGGTTTTGCAACGAATCCGTTACAAAAAAGTAGTCAATTCTCCATCCTACATTTCTTTCACGAGCTGCCGTTCGAAAAGACCACCACGAGTAATGACCTTCTTCTTTTTGGAATTGCCTAAAAATATCAATAAATCCATGGGACAACAGTTTATCAATCCAAGCTCTTTCGTGGGGTAAAAATCCTGTGTTTTCTTCATTTTCTTTGGGGCGCGCCAAGTCAATTTCTTGATGAGCTGTGTTAAAATCACCACATAAGATAACAGGCTTGGATGACTTTAATTTATTCGCCAAACTTAAAACAGCATCACTATATTCTAGTTTAAAATCCACGCGAGAAAGATCATTACGGCCATTGGGGTAATATCCGTTAATTAGAAAAAAATTGGGATATTCGGCAATTAAAGTTCGGCCTTCATCATCAAAATGAGAAAGTGAAATTCCTTCTTGAACCTCGAGGGGTTTTTCTCGGCTAAATAAAGCCACCCCACTATAGCCTTTCTTCCGGGCTGAGGACCAATAAGTATAATACCCCTCCGGCTTTAC
>CAYWGE010000233.1:0-3284 GCA_964457215.1 uncultured Pseudomonadota bacterium | reverse complement strand
GATGCCCTAAACTCCTCTCTTTCCGCTAATTTTAATACTATTTATGTATTATAAACAAAAAATGGTGTGGAGTCGGCAGAACCCCAAACTCCCATTACAGAACTCACTCGAACTTTAGCAGCAAAAGCCCCCTTAGGTAAGAGTCGTATTAATTTAGCCGCTCATCCAGATAAATCTCTCTTATATGTAGGATATCTCTTAAAGGCATTTTTAACCGAGCAAAATATCTCTATTGAAGGGGAAGTACGCCCAGGACGCGTTCCTGCCTCATTAAAAGTTTTTTATAAGCATTCTTCGTCAAAAGATTTAGAAGAAGTGTGCCAGGCAATGCTCAAGTTTTCGACTAATTTTATCGCCAACCAAATTTTTCTTGTGGTGGGAGCAGAAAAAATGGGTGCTCCAGCTTCTTTAGCGAAAAGTAAAAAAGTCATGACCGATTATTTAACTAATAAGGTAGGGGTTGAAAATTTTAATATAGAAGAAGGCTCCGGTATTTCGCGTTTAGATAAGATTAGTCCTTATGATTTAGTGAAAGTCTTGAGAGCTTTTGAGAAGTACAAAAAACTTCTTCCTGAAAAATTAGAAGGTATCTTGGCAAAGACCGGAACTCTCAATGGAGTTTCTTCTTTAACCGGTTATTTTGAATCCACTCAATTTCGCCAAATCCGTTTTGCTATTCTTCTCAATCAAAAAGCGGGTAATCGAGAGAAGATTGCCCGGCTTTTGTATCAAAATCTGCATTAATCACTGAATTATTGACAAAGATTCTGTTCATTGTTGAGGGGTTTGGAGTCAAAATGGGCATGGACTTTTTTCTGGCTTACTCCTTCGGTGAAGTGGATGTGACAAAAACTTCGTGCATGAGCCAGGCAATCTTCTTCGGAATTTTTAATGGATGTTGAGCTTTCGGAGGCCCGGCAAGGCTCTCCACTCTTACAACTGCGTTGGATAGAAACGGTGCAGGTTCCCGCCCATCCAGTAGAATAAGTGAAAAGAATGATAAAAATAGTAAAAGTTCCGAAAAGATTTTTTAAACTTCGCATATTAACTCCCTTTTTTTTGAAGATTTTAGCATCAACGCTAGGTGTATAAAAGAAGGTTTGTCCAATCATCGTTTTAATTTCCCACCCGCATCAAATTGGGGGAAGTTTGTTGAGGAGCCACTTGTCTTAACGGCTGTCCCTGAGGTTCCGAGCGACGGACGCGAGGAGGGCGAGGAGCTGTATTCGCCAAATTTTTAGGAAGCTCGCGTAAAGGAATTTCGATGGCTTGAGTCTCGGTTGAGCGAGGGGTGTAGGTGGTTTCGACAATCATATAACCACTTTTAGTGAGGCGAATTTGATAGGTTTGATTAATTTCTAAATTATTAAGCCCCGACGGAGTTTTTAAACCAGTTGGATGTCCATTCAAGAAAATATCTGCACCTTGCGGCTCACTACTAATAGCTGCAGAGCCCCATTGAGGTTTAGGAGCTGATTCTGGGTTTGTTTCAGGTTTAGATTCAGCAATTGGCGTGGGGATTGCGGGTACGCTCTCTGCTGTTGGTTTTGACTCCGGAAGGGAACTTGGAATTGCGGCAATGGGAGCAGGAAGTGCAGGAGGTGCTACAGGAACAGGGAGTGGGGCAGGAGCTATTGGAAAAGTGGGAATTTTATTTTGGGCAAGTTTAGGCGCTAGCCAATAAGTCCATGCCAAGTAACCTCCACCCACAAAGCCAATAAAAAATAAAAATAAAAAACCAAGAATGAATATTAAAGCTTTATTCGATGATTTTTTTGGGCTCGGGTCTATTTTTTGAGAAGTTCCAGGAATATAAGAGATAGCAGTTTCTCCCGTTCGTGAAAGAGTCCGATCGGGTTTAGGCAAAAGGAGTTCATTTTTACTTTTCTGTTTGTAATTCGCTAAAAACAACGCAAAATCTTTGGGGAGAAAGCCGGGATGTATGACAGCTAAAGCTTGAGCCAAGTCACGTTGCATATCCTCTGCATGGAGATAACGTTCTTTGGGATCATGAGCGAGCGCTTTGAGTAGGATCTTTTTAAGAACTTCTGGAATTTCATCCGGCAAATTTTCAAGTGTAATTGGCGCATTTCGAATTTTATCTAAAATAGCGATCTCGGTATCGGCATCAAAACATTTTTTTCCACTCAACATTTCAAAAAGAATCACGCCTAAAGAGAAAATATCGGTTTGAGGAGTTAATGCTTCACTTCGCACTTGCTCGGGGGACATATAGCTAAATTTCCCTCTGAGCATTCCAGTCGCCGTAAAACTTTTCTTAGAAGTCGCCTTTGCTATTCCGAAGTCGGTGATTTTTACTTCGCCATTGTAAGAAAGTAAATTATTGTGCGGTGTGACATCTCGGTGAATAACCCCTAAGTTATTTCCTTCGTTGTCTGTTTTATGGTGCGCGTAACTTAAGCCCGCTGCTATTTGGATAGCAATGAAACACGCCACATCAGGATTGATGCGATCACCTTTATCAACAATCCGTTGCATCAGGGTTTTGAGATCGCAACCTTCTACATATTCCAGAGCAATGTAGTAATCGTTATCGACTGATCCTAAATCAAATACAGAAACGATGTTGTCGTGATTGAGTTGAACGGCCAGTTTGGCTTCGTCCACCAACATGACGATAAATTCAGGATCCGCGGCCCAGTGAGGGAGGATTTTTTTGATAACGACGATTTTTTCGAAACCATCGACTCCGAAGGTTTTGGCTTTATAAATTTCAGCCATGCCTCCGGTTGCCATTTTTTCTAATAGAAAATATTTGCCGAAGGGCTTTTGGAGGTCTGTAGCCATAGATGCCTACCTATTCATTTTTCTTCCGATGGTCAACACGAACATCGAAATGAAGAAAACCCCTCCAAAACCTTCAATGGCCCAAAGGACGCGGCTCCAACCAATGGGTAGATAATCGCCTCCTAGAGCGATAAAAGTAACTATACTAAAATAAACACATTGAAAAAATTCAATAAGGGTTTCAATAGATTGGGAGAGATCTAAGGCCAATTCGCGGTGGATGTTTCCTTGAGGTGTATGTACTCCTCCTAAGAGGTAGAAAAAAGCGCAGATAAAAACCACAAATAAAGAGGCTGCAATAACGCGTACCGGCCTTTCGCCGTAACCACATGTTAGTCTCATGAATTGTAAACCGCCCCAGTTTTTGCGAGCGGAAAGTTTACGTCGGCACTCCATTTCACCATAATAGAAATCTCCCGCTGTTTCATAACTTCCAAAGCTCTCGTAACATTGCTTAATATTCCGACACACATCTT